>JASBUW010000018.1 GCA_030147755.1 Parachlamydiaceae bacterium | reverse complement strand
CGGCAGCATCCACTAAAGTCGGTTGCTCAAAGCGTCTTCCGCCATGTACGACACGATGTCCAATACGTTCAATTGCATGGAGTCCTTCGATGACTTGCGTCGAACCTTGCCATAAACTGTTGAGCAAGATCTGCAAACCTTCTTCAATTTTCCGCGTAGGCAAATGTTGCTCTAATGGTTATTGCGTGGCCGTTTTAACAGAGAGAAACAGAGCTTGCTTTTCTCTTCCCCATTCTATTTTTCCCTGCCATAAAGGTTCCACAAGCTGGTGTTGATCTAATTCATATAAAGAAAGTTTATATGAGCTCGATCTTGCATTGACAACTAAAATTTTCATAGTTGAGGATATCCCTCTATTCATGATGGAATAATAATTGTTCTTTAAGAACAACATATTTACTCGTTTTAGGCTATATATTTATGATCTCTATCAAAATAAATTTAACAAAACTTAAACAATAAAAAAATATTGGACTCAATAAGAAGGATCAAATTCTAACTCCTCAAAATGAGTCTATAAATGCATTAAAGAATCGCATACCTCAAAATGCACCCGTAACAGAATATCCCTCTTCTTTAAAATTCGGCTATATGGCGATTCCTTTTTTAGAGGAAAAGGATACGCAAAAGCTTTTTCAAGCTTTAGAAGATTTTTATTCTAAACCCGAAGATTACCAAAAACAATTTGCAGTGCCTGATGAAGTAGAAATCGGCTTTACAACTGCTCCAGGAAAGAAATGTTTTGTGATTCGCAATCAACAACTCCCCGATGAGCTAAAAATCTTTATTGATTATATTCCTAAAGTGCATGCGAAAGCTTTAGCGATTTTAAGCGAAATTGAATCGCAGATGGGTTATTCTCCAGGTCAATTAACCCATACTGTTTCAAAAACACCTTTACCAGCAACCGGAAAAGCCGCCTCTCTTTTAAGATTATTTGTCTACGATCCTTCGGAAACAGCAGAACTTGGCGCCAATCTGCACGAAGATTTGGGCTTACTCACCCTTATACCTCGTTCTCCTGTGGCAGGTTTGGAAATATTAGATTATTCCAAAGAAAATCCTGTTTTAGTTAAATTAGAAAGCGAAGCACAGCCTTCAGAAGCAACTGTATTAGTAGGAGAAACATTACAATGTATGACAAAAGGACACTATTTGCCCGCTACCCATCAAGTCACAAGAGGTCCTCAGAAAAGATACTCTATTGTTTACCAATTAAGAGCTGAGCCTGGGACCAAAATTTTTGAAGGTGGTAAAGAAATGACGGTAGAAGACTGGTTGAAAAAACAGAAAGCTTTTCGTAAATCTATAAATAACACTTATTAACTTAAAATCATCAGAATGACGCAACAGATAGATAAAAAAGATAGACAACAAAAAAGGCTAAATCATCAGACCGTTGCTTTTAGCTATTTCATTATGTAATGGTTAAAATTTTAATTATTTAAAAGGTATATTATGCAAATTCAACATTTATCTTCTTTCTTATCTTCTACTTATAATTCTATCCAAGATAGAATTTTTTCTACCCTAAATAAGAAATATGTGCTTATCACGTTAGTAGTCGCTTCTATTCTTGCTCTCCTAGTTACGGTGATTTCTATTCAAAGAAAAGCTAAGCTAAAAAAAATGGATATAAATGCTATCAACCAGAACAAGCTCCTACCCCTTCATAATGAAACACAACCCAATCATAAGGGAAATGCTTTAGAGGCAGGTATCAAAGCTATTGGTTTAAAATCGTCTAATCCTGAAGCTAAAACAGCTTCTCCTCCCTTAAAATCTTTTGAATCTGATCACGAACTGAACAATCTTAAACCAATAACCGCTATCAAAAATATAGAGGAACCTACTCCTCAAACTGAATTACAACCAAATGCTGAAGTAAAAACAAAGCAGCTTCAAGTTCGTTTAAGCCCTCTACGAGGTTTGCCCTTTTTATGCACTATGCAAGGATCTGATACAATAGAGATCCTTAAAAAACAAATTGAAAAAGAACAAGGCATTTCTACAACCCAAATTAAATTATTGTTTGCCCAACAAATTTTAGAAGATGAGCGCTCGCTTGAAAGCTATGGAATTAATAGTGATTCCGTTATTCATCTTATTCTTAAGGCTTCTCCACCAGCAAAAGTAGAAAAAACAGAAGAAGCTCCCATTCTCGCACAAAAATTAGGATTATTTGTAAAAATGGAAGACGGAAAAACAACCCATTGGACTGTAACGGAAACTGATAAAATTGAAGTCCTTAAAAAACAAATTAAAGACAAAATGGGTATTTCTCCAGATACGATTCGGCTGACTTATGCCGGAAAATCATTAGAAGATGACCACACTTTTAAGGACTACTCTATTTCTGACCAATCGGCGATACATTTTTTTAAGGTTGCTGCACCTGCAAAGGCAGAAAAAGCTCCCATTCTCACACGAAAATTAGGATTATTTATAAAAATGGAGGACGGAAAAACAACCTATTGGCACGTATTAGAAACCGATAAAATTGACACGCTTAAAGAGCGAATTGGAAACAGTGTAAATGTTCCTCCAGATGCGATCCGGCTTACCTGCTACGGAAGACAATTAGACGATGGCCAGACTTTTAAAGATTATTCTGTTGCACATGAATCAACGATACAATTTACACGCAGGCTAAGAGGAGATTAAGGCAAATTATACTCCTGCAACTTATCTCTCAAGGCTTTGACGCTAATTCCTAGCGTCTCTGCCGCTTTTGTTCGATTTTCATGCATCTGCAAAGTCTCTACAATAAGTTGTTTTTCAAGCTCTTGCAAGGTTCTGCCTGCCATCGGATTAATTCCCGGTCCATTCAAATGCAAATGCTCTCCGTCAATCACTTTGCCGCGATCCATCACAATTGCGCGTTCCATTACATTAGCCAATTCTCGTACATTGCCCGGCCAACGATAGTGCAACAACTTTTTTTGCGCGTCTGTGCTCAATGTCTTTTTGTCTAAGTGATTCTCTTGACATGTACGCTCAAGAAAGTACTGCGCTAAAGGGAATAATATCCTCCTGACGCTCTCGCAAAGGAGGCAAATAAATAGGCACGACATTCAAACGATAATACAAATCTTCACGTAACACTTTACTCGCAATGGCTTCCGCCATATCGCGATTAGAGGTCGAAATCAAGCGCACATCTACTTTAATGGGTTTAGAACCGCCAACACGTTCAAATTCTTGCTCTTGTGTCACACGTAACAATTTCGCTTGTAAAGCCAACGGAATTTCCGTCACTTCATCCAACAAAAGAGACTCCATTGGCCAATTCAAAGCGTCCCAAACGCTTATTAGCGGCACCTGTAAACGCTCCTTTTTCGTGCCCAAAAAATTCCGATTCCACTAAAGTGTCAGGCACCGCCGCACAATTCACTTTAATGAATGGTTGATCCACACGCGGTGAACTATAATGCACCAGATGCGCAATCACCTCTTTTCCTGTTCCTGTTTCACCTGTAATGAAGACGCTAGCATGGCTTTTGCATCATCGAACGTCAGGGAGAAAGTTGTGAATTTTTTGGATTTAGCGCTCCTCCCGAACAAAAGAATATTTATGCCACTTATTTGAATGATCTCCCTTTATTAAAAGAATTCTGCACACATTTTAAAACGGAACTCGCTGCACTCATGAAAAAAACGGATAAAGATCCCATCCCTTTACTACCTATAAAAGGAGAAATTTTTCAAGCTCATGACTCTCTGTTCGAGCGTCCACCGGAAAAATCTCTTTTTTTAAAAGAAATTCGCGCTAAATTACCTATCAAGCTCTCTAAACGAGAGAAAGAGTGTTTAAGCGCTTATTTGGATGATTTCAGAATGCAAGATGTGGCCTATAAATTAGGTTTGTCTGTGCGCACGGTTGAATTTTATTTAACCAACATCAAAAACAAATTGGATTGTTCCGATAAAGCAGAACTTCTCAAAAAAGGCTATGAATTACGCGCTAGAGATTTGCTACCGTAGTAACCCCCGTATTTTTTCTTTTCCTCTTTATTTTATACTGATTATATCTCAAAAAGAGGAGTTTATCATGTATAAAGAACCTTTACCTGCATCTACACAAGACATTGTTAGAGGATGCCAAGAATTTTTTGCTTCAAAAGCGAAGAACAAACCTTTTTCCCATTCCTATTTCCAGGCAAAACCAGAATACACCGTCTGTTTAACAGGTGCAAAAGTGCCATTTGCTAACGCCGTTTGGCGCCATCAAAGCTTAAACGAAAAAGAGACTCACCACGTGATTGATCTATTTGAAAAGCAAGAAATGCCTTTTCTTTGGTGGGATCCTCCTACTTCTGTTCATTCGCACTCTTTAAATTCCCTACTCATTCAAAGAGGCTTGCAATTTAGTGGTTATCTCAAAGGAGTCATAACATCTACTCATCAAAAATCTGCTTCAGCTTTACCAGGCAACTTGACCATTCGCAAAGTGGAAAATTCACAAGATTTAAAAACGTTTTGCCTCTGTATTTTTTCTCTGTTTGATTTGCCTTCAGAACTCATTGATCAATTATATCAAGTGATGAGTCAACCCCTAAAAGATAATCAAGAAGTGCATTACCTCGCCTATGACGGTCAAACACCTGTAGGCGGAATCACAGTATCCATGAATCAAATGGCAAGCATCTGGAATTTTATGACGCATCCCAACTACCAAACACAAGGATTGGAAACAGCTTTAATGCTCACAGCATTAGCTACAGCGAAACAAAAAGGTTATGCCCAAGCGATGGCCATGTTTATGCCTGGTGAAGAATTGTTATGGAATGTATGTGGATGGCAAGAAATTTGTCAATTCCCTTTTTATATGCATTCTGGAAGCATTTCTGCTAAAGTACCAGATCAACTAATTTTTTAATAGTGCTTAAACCAATATTTTAATGAACCCAAAGGACTTGATGGACCTCATAGACCTCATAGACAAAACAATCAACAACTATTTGTCTATTAGGTCTATGAGGTCCATCAAGTCCTTTGGGTTCATTAAAATATTGGTTTAACTCCTCTAAAACAAGCACGCGCAATCATCCATTCTTCCTGCGTATGCAACACGAGAATGCGTACGCGTGATGTCGAAGCGGTGATCTCTTGATCCGGACGGCAATGCTGATTTTTTGCCACATCTAAATGAACACCTAAACAGGCAAGTCCTGCACATGTCTGCTCACGAATAAACGCCGCATTTTCGCCAATGCCTCCCGTAAAACTTAACACATTAAAACCCTCTAAAGAGACAGCTAGAGCTCCAATCGTTTTTTTGAGGCGATGTACAAACATCCGAATAGCTAAATCAACTTTTTCTTCACCTTGTTTTTCTTCCAATTCACGCATGTCGGAATAACCACTGATGCCTTTTAGACCAGAAGAAAAATTTAAAATCTGATCAAGCTCATCTGATGATAGACCTTGTTCACGCATTAAATAAAACAAAATACCGGGATCAATCGATCCACAACGCGTTCCCATCATGAGCCCTTCTAAGGGCGTAAATCCCATTGTCGTTTCATAACTTTTGCCCTCTTGAATGGCACAAAGAGAACATCCATTCCCTAAATGACAATTAATAATTTTTAATGCTTGAGGATCTTGTTGCAAAAATTGTGCACTCCGCTCC
>JASBUW010000017.1 GCA_030147755.1 Parachlamydiaceae bacterium | reverse complement strand
CGGCAGCATCCACTAAAGTCGGTTGCTCAAAGCGTCTTCCGCCATGTACGACACGATGTCCAATACGTTCAATTGCATGGAGTCCTTCGATGACTTGCGTCGAACCTTGCCATAAACTGTTGAGCAAGATCTGCAAACCTTGCTCAATTTTTCCCGTGGGTAAATGCTGCTCGAGAATTTTTTGTGTGGCCGTTTTAACAGAGAGAAACAAAGCCTGCTTCTCTCTTCCCCATTCTATTTTTCCCTGCCATAGAGGTTCAACAGGCTGATGTTGATCTAACTCATATAAAGAAAGTTTATGTGAACTCGATCCTGCATTAACAACTAAAATTTTCATAGTTGGGGGAATCCTTCCATTTGTGGACAAGTGGACTTCGTGGACGACGTGGACATAAAGCAAAAATTTAACTAATTGAATTTATAAAACTTGGATAGTTTTCACAAAATTTTATGTCCACGTCGCCCACGAAGTCCACAAGGTCCACAAGGTCCACTTGTCCACAATTTGCTCTGGATTTATGCAACAACGTCTTATTCATGACGGAATAATGATTATTCTTCAAGAAAGCATATTTATTCGTTTTAAGCTATATATTTCTATTAAATATCAAAATAAATCCAATAAAAAAACTAAATAAAGTTATTTTATTAATTAAATAACAAAAAATTATCTTGTTTATATTGCACTAAATTATTAATTTAAATATGATTAACTTTTTCTATTATAAAAAGGTAAAAACTATGCAAATTTTTAATCATATTCCATTTTGCGGCTCTATTTATTCTTCTCTGCAAGAGAAAGTTTCCTCTGCCTTCAATAATCAGCGAAACGCCATCATCACAATACTAGCCGTGTCTATTCTTGCTGTATTCACGATGTATGTTTATAGTCAGCGAAGGAATCAATTAAGCAAGATGCATATCGATGTCATAGATACAGACAATCACACGACGACCACTTATAAAATAAAGAAGAATGAGACTGTAGGTGATTTGAAAACACTCATGAGTCAGAAAATGGATATACCTATTCAGGAAATTGAATTGAGAAAAAAAGGTTTACTTTTAAAAAATAACGTAACTTTGAAAGAGTATGATATTAAAAATCACTCTACTCTCACTTTAACAAAAGGCATAAGTATATTTGTAAAAACATCAAATGGTCAAACAACCTCTTATCTTGTTTCGGAAAATGATTCCATTGACGCTTTAAAAATGCGTCTTAGTCAAAAACTCCACTTACCTATTTCGAATATAGATTTGTACATCAATGGTGTAAAATTAAAAGATGATGAAAAGCTTAAAAATCATCGCATTCAGGTAGGTGCTGTGATTGAAGTGAGCTCTCAAGCAAAAACGGAACAAATTCAAGTCAGTTTACAACCCATCGCCCAACCATGTTTTCACTGCACTGTGAAGCGATCAGATACGGTAGAAACACTTAAGAAAGAAATTGAGAAGCAAGAAGGCACCCCAGTGAATCACATTCAATTACGTTTTGCTGGGCAAATATTAGAAAATGATCGTACCCTTAAAAATTACGGGATTAAAAATGATTCTGTGATTGAATTTACCCGCCTCTTTGTTCCCAATCTTAATCCACCGGCTGTTAGCCCGGCACAAAACATAGAGGTATTTATCAGTACTCTAACTGGTAGAAACTTCTCTTTCCAACTGTCAGATGCAAGTACAATTGAAGCTTTAAAGAAAGAAATTGAAGAGAAAGAAGGTATTCCCCTAAATCAACAAAAGCTAATGCTCGATAGACAAAAACTAGAAAATGATCGCACCCTTAAAAGCTATGATATTAACAAGGACTCTAAGATTCGGCTTATTTACATGCCAGAACCAGTAGCCGTACAAGACGTTAAGCCTGCAGCACCAACGATGGATATCTTTGTCAAGACTTTAGAGGGTAAAACAGTTATTTTTAGACTTTCAGATACAGATACAATTGAGACTTTGATGGACAAAATTAATGAAAAAGGACGCATCCCTAAAGATCAGCAGAGATTGATTTTTGCGGGAAAACAATTAGAACCGCATTGCACTCTTAACAGCTATGGTATTCGAAAAGAAGCAACTCTTCATCTTGTCAAAAGAATCGCAGGAGACTAATAAAAAAATCTTGGCAAATAGCATTTATTAAAAGAGGTAAAGTTACAGGGAAATTGCATGAAGAAATTTCTTTATAAAAGCTCTCTCGAAAAATGGTTATCGATATTCTTTGTTGAAGAAGCGAAAATTATTGAATGCTCTCGAAGATAAATGGTAAGAAATTTCTTCATACAATTTCCCTGGGTAAAGTTATGCAACTTTTTAATCATGTTCAATCTCGTAGTTTTTACTCCTCTTGGCAAGAGAAAGTTTTACCTGTTTTAAATCGTAAACGCACTATTACGTTAATAGCTGTCTCTATTTTTGCTCTTTTTACTGTATATGGTTTGATTTGTCGAAAAACGAGATTAAACAAAATGCGCGCAGAATTGCTCAACAAAAATGATCAAGTGACGACTCATCAAGATAAAGCTGTCCATGCATTAAAAGATCAAATAGTTCAAAATGCACACGCATCGGCACATCCCCCTACTTTAAAATTTGGATATATGACGATTCCTTTTTTAGAGGAAAAAGAGACTCAAAAGCTTTTTCAAGCCGTAGAAAACTTTTTCTCTACACCTGAAACGTACCAAGAGCAATTCGCTATACCAGATGAAAAAGAAATAGGTTACGCTCAATTAACAGAAAAAAAATGGTTTGTGATAAGAAATCAACAGAAAATTCCTTCTGAACTAGAAATTTTTATGGATTACATCCCGAAAGTGCATGCACAAGCTTTAAAAATTCTAGGTGATATTGAATCTCAAATGAATTTTCCACCGGGAAAATTAACTGACATGGTCTCAAAAACTCCACTACCTGAATTTGCTAAAGCGACTTCTGTTTTGAGGCTATTTTCTTACGATCCTTCAGAGCAAAATGGACTTGCCGCAGACGTACACGAAGATTTAGGCTTGCTCACAATTACGCTTTGTCCATCTGTACCCGGACTAGAAGTACTCGATTTTACGAGCGATACTCCTCATTGGCTTGCTTTAGAAAAAGAGACGACCGCTTCACAAGCTACGGTTTTAGTGGGAGAAACAGTCAGCAAAATCACAGAAGGAAAATATATAGCAGCCACTCATCGCGTTACTAAAAATCCACAAAGAAGATTTTCTATTGTCTATCAGCTAAGAGCTGAACCAAATGCACAGATTCAAGATAAAGAGGTAGAGATGACAGTAGAAGCCTGGATCAACAAACAAAAGTCTTTTCGCACTTCAGTGAATAGTCTCTATTAGGGCGTGTTTGCAAATTTCTAATGTCCTAATTAACATAAATTATATTTTTGCAATTTATCAAAACTTTTCATTGTTTAATAAATCAATTTACATTGAAATGAATTATCACTTCATTTATTATAAATTATTCTAATATAAAAGGTGAAAAATTATGCAAATTTTTAATCATGTTCCATTTTCTGGCTCTATTTACTCTTCTTTACAAGAGAAAATTTCCTCTGTTTTAAATGATAAGCGCAATGTCATCATTACGTTGCTAGCAGTTTCTATTTTTACTATATTGACGTTATATATTTATATCCAGCGGAAGGCCAAATTCAGTAAAATGCATATCAACGTCATCGACAAAGATGATCAAACGACTACCGTTTATAAAATAGAACGAAATGAGACTGTAGGCAGCTTAAAGACACGCTTGAGTCAGAAAATGAATGTACCGCTTCAGGAAATTGAATTGAGAAAAGATGGTTTGCATTTAAACAATGATAAGACGACTTTTAAAGAATATGGTATTCAAAACCACTCTACCCTCACTTTAATAAAAGGAATAGAAATATTTGTAAGATCGCCAAATGGTCAAACGATTTCTTATCGTGTTTCAGAAGGTGATTCCGTTAGTGCTTTAAAAACACGTCTTAGCCAAAAATTTCATTTGCCACTTTCAGATATAGATTTGCGCATGAATAATGTAGAATTAGAAGAGGATAAAAAGCTTAAAGATTATCGTATTCAAAAAGCTTCTCGAATTCAAGTGATCTCTCAAGCAAAAACAGAACAAATTAGAGTAAGTTTACAACCCATAGCAAGCCCACTTTTTCATTGCACTGTTAAGCGATCTGATACGATAGAAGCGCTTAAGAAAAAAATTGAAAAGCAAGAGGGTACTCCAGTGCATCAAATTCAATTAAACTTTGCTGGACAAACATTAGAAAATGATCGCACTCTGAAAAGCTATGATATTAAAAATGATTCCATTCTTGGCTTTACCCGCATCTTCGTTCCCAACCTTAACCCACTAGGCATTAAGCCAACACAAAATATAAATATATTTATCCAAACCCTGTCTAGTAAAACCTTTTCTTTTCAACTTTCAGATGAAAGTACAATTGAAGCTTTAAAGAAAAAAATTGAAGAGAAAGAAAGTATTGTTCCACATGAGCAGAAGTTAGTTTTCAATGGAAAAACACTAGAAAATGATCGCACCCTCAAAAGCTATGCTATTAAAAATGATTCCCAGATTCATCTTATTTTCACGCCCGCACCAGAAGCCGTACAAGACTTTAAGCCCGCACAAAACATACAAGTATTTATCAAGACTTTAACTGGCAAAACGATACCTATTCAACTTTTAGACACCGATACACTTGAAACTTTAATGAAAAAAATTGACGAGAAAGAAGGAATACCTCCCATTCAACAGAGGCTGATCTTTGAAGGGAAAGGACTAGAAGAGAACCGTAGTCTTAGAAGTTATAATATTAAACACGACTCTAGTATTAATCTCGTTCTTAAATTAAGAGGAGAATAAGGCAGCGATAGAAAAAAGATTTCATAATCAATAAATCCTTCCTATCTTGTCGCTTGAACCAGCATTAATGGACCCAATGGACCTGCTGGACCTCATAGACCTGATGGACAAAACGAGTAAACTCTATTTTAACAACTAGCTTTAACTATTTTTGGTGCATCATACACTTTATGTCCATCAGGTCTATGAAGTCCAGTAAGTTCATTTGGTCCATTAATGCTGGTTCAAGTGCCTGTAGAAAGCTTAAGTTGATGCCATTAGTCTATTCAATTATCAAAATTTAAGGCAAATTATACTCCTGCAACTTATCTCTCAAAGCTTTCACGCTAATTCCTAGCGTCTCTGCCGCCTTGGTGCGATTTTCATGCATTTGCAACGTTTCTACAATGAGCTGTTTTTCGAGCTCTTGCAAGGTTCTTCCTGCCATTGGATTAACTCCTGGGCCATTCAAATGCAAATGTTCGCCGTCAATCACTTTACCGCGGTCCATCACAATTGCGCGCTCCATCACATTAGCCAACTCCCGCACATTGCCCGGCCAACGATAGTGCAACAACTTTTTTTGCGCGTCTGCGCTCAATGTCTTTTTGTCTAAGTGATTCTCTTGACACGTACGCTCAAGAAAGTAATGCGCTAAAGGAATAATATCCTCCTGACGCTCCCGTAAAGGAGGCAAGTAAATAGGCACAACATTCAAACGATAATACAAATCTTCACGTAACACTTTACTCGCAATGGCTTCCGCCATATCGCGATTAGAAGTCGAAATTAAGCGTACATCCACTTTAATGGGTTTAGATCCTCCCACACGCTCGAATTCTTGTTCTTGCGTCACACGCAACAGCTTCGCTTGCAAAGCTAACGGAATTTCTGTCACTTCATCCAACAAAAGAGAGCCTCCATTGGCTAATTCAAAGCGTCCCAAACGCTTATTAGCGGCACCTGTAAACGCCCCTTTTTCGTGCCCAAAAAATTCCGATTCCACCAAAGTGTCAGGTACTGCCGCACAATTCACTTTGATAAACGGTTGATCCACGCGCGGCGAACTATAATGCACCAAGTGCGCAATCACCTCTTTTCCTGTGCCTGTTTCACCTGTAATAAAAACGCTAGCATGACTTTTAGCCGCCTGTTGGACATCTTGTACGATTTTCTGCATCGCGGGACTTTCCGCCACAAGCACATGTCCATATGACTTAGCTTCTACTTGCTGACGCAAGTACGTATTTTCCTCCACAAGCGCCGTATGTTGATTGGCTTTTTCAATATTAGCCATCAAACTTTCTAACGAAAAAGGTTTAATGAGATAATAAAAAGCCCCATTCTTCATCGCTTCTACAGCGTTCTCAATGGTTCCAAAACCAGTGACGACAATGACTAAAGTGCGTGGAGAGATTTCTTTGGTGCGCTGCAAAACATCCATTCCGGATAAGCCGGGCATTTTCATATCGGTGATGACTAAATCAAAAGAGTGTGCTTGCAACAGCTCGAGCGCTTTCTCACCACTTTCTACAGCCACCGCTTCGATTCCTTTGCGCTTAAGAGCTTCTACCACAAAATTGCGCATGAGCACTTCATCATCGACAACTAATACTTTTTCGACTGACATGGTGTTTATTCTCCTAATTTTAAAGGAATTTTCATGATAAAAGTCGTCCCTTTACCCACTTCTGACTGCACTTCAATCCATCCATGATGGGCTTGAATCACTTTTTTGACTTCAGCTAGTCCTAATCCATGCCCTGTTTGCTTGGTTGTGAAAAACGGAGAAAAAATGCGCGTTAAATGTTCAGGTGCAATCCCCGTCCCTGTATCACGCACCCGCAGTGTAACCCAAGACGAGTGAGGTTCGATTTCAATGATCAAGTCTCCCCCTTCCGGCATCGCTTGCGTCGCATTCACAAATAAATTCAGCAAAGCGGATTGAAAATAATGAGGGTCAATAGGCACCAAAAGAGATTGCACAGGAGTTTTCACTTGAAAGTGAATGCGCGCATTCCAGGCAGCATCGGCTTGCATTAGTTGGCGAATTTCATCAATAAAAGGAATTAAATCGACCATTTCTATCTGTGGTTGAAAAGGACGCGCCATGACCTGCGTCACAAATTGGTCTAATCCATCCACTCCCTGAATAATCGCTTTCGCCATATCTTGTGACGCCGGCCGATCTGCCAAATCTTGTGCGAGAAGCGAAGCATACCCTTTAATGCCTCCCAAAGGATTGCGAATTTCATGCGCTAAATGAGACATGAGCTCCCCTAACTCCCTTAAATGATCGTGTTGATTGGCCATTTGCTGTAAACGTCTGACTTTAGTGATATTACGCAATAGAATGAGAAGACCTTGAATAGGTGGCGAATCGGCTTGACGATGAGCTAAAGGATAGGCTTGTTGACTCATCGAGACAAAGGTTGCTTCTACTTCTATTTCGCTCTCTTGCCCCTCATGGGCGATGGAAATAAACATCATCCGTGGACATTGCTTACTGGCAAAGGTGGCCTTGAGTGAAAAACCTAAGAATGTATCGCTAAAAAAATCGGTAAAAGGGCGAAACAGCAGTTCTTTTTCGGGAATATGCAAAAGTTGTTGAGCGGCAGCATTATAAGTTGTGACGATTCCTTGAAGATCAATAAAGAGAATCCCTTGAGAAATATGATGCAAAATAGACTCTAAATAACGAGAAGTGAAATCGAGTTCAGCTAATTTTCCTGATAAACGCGTTTGGGATTCTTGCAAGGTGGTTTGCGCCGCTTTAAACCGTTCTTGCAAACTCTGATAGGTCCTCTCCAGCCGTTCGGTTTCTAAAGAAAATTGTTTAAAAGCCTGCTCTAAATTGAAAGCATCGGGCTTTGAAAATGAAGCAGATAAAGGTGGAGTTGACATGATGCCTCAAATCCAGTATAGTGTTTTAATTCTATATTTACTTCAAATGAGAGAATAACACAAATTTTGATGTACTCTCTCTGTAAAAAAAGACTAAACATTGAATTGTCGTTGCAAAAAAAACGCATTTTTTGACATAATTCGCATTTGCGATCTCACAAATTAAAGATCGCACTGACAAATCGTTAGGAGATCAAATGGCTCGTTACACAGGTAATAAAAATCGCATTGCCCGCCGTTATGGCGTGAATATTTTTGGGCGCGCACGTAATCCTTTACTGCATAAGCCGAATCCACCAGGAGTACATGGTGCTCGTCGACGTAAAAAGTCGGACTACGGCCTCCAGTTAGAGGAGAAGCAAAAATTAAAAGCTATCTATGGCATGCTCAGTGAAAAACAGTTAGTGGGTTATTACAAGAAAGCTGCCGCAGTAGAAGGAAATACAGCTCAAAACCTCGCGGAACAACTTGAGTGTCGCTTGGATAACATTGTTTATCGCTTAAAGTTTGGTGCCACTATTTTTGCAGCTCAGCAATTAGTCGCTCATGGACATATCTTAGTAGATGGAAAGAAAGTGGATCGTCGTTCTTTTCAAGTGAAGCCCGGTATGGTGATCTCAATAAAAGAAAAATCACGTCATATGAAGGCGATTAACGAAGCGCTAGATAGTCCTAGCCGTTCTGTGCCTGAATATCTTTCTTCTGATAAAGAACATCATTCTGGTCAACTGTTAGCAAAGCCATTACATGAACAAATGCCATGGCCCATTGAAATTAGTCTTCCGGTTATTTGTGACTTCTTAGCACACTCAACCTAGAAATAGACCAAGTTTTTTTATTCTAAGACGATTACTTAATAAGTGATCGTCTTTTTTATTTATGTTCACTAAATTTTTGATTCTCATCATCCGTGCTTATCGTTTAACGATTAGCCCCCTTTTGGGGTTGACTTGTCGTTTTTATCCTTCTTGTTCTGTCTATACAGTCGAAGCCCTCAAAACCCATGGAATATGCAAAGGCGGCTGGTTAAGCGTGAAACGCCTGTGCAAATGTCATCCTTGGCATCCGGGCGGGCATGATCCTGTGCCTTAATCATTCTCGCTTGCTAGAATGTAAGTTGTGTTGTTATGGTGGACGAAGTGGACTGAGTGGACTTTGTGGACAAGGTGGACAACAATCTTATGTCCACCTTGTCCACAAAGTGCACTCAGTCCACTTCGTCCACCATAACCATTGAGCGCCTATGCCATTAATTAGTGTTGTCATTCCTACTTATAACCAAGCGGCTTATCTACCAGAAGCTTTAGACAGTGTCTTACAACAAACACACCATCACTTAGAAGTCATTGTGGTCAATGATGGTTCGACAGATGACACAGCTCATATTGGACAACACTACCAGCAAAAAGATATCCGTGTACGTTGGATTGAACAAGCTAACCAAGGGCAAGGGAGCGCACTCAATACAGGCATCGCCTTAGCAGAAGGCGACTATATTAGCCTGCTAGATAGTGATGATCTAATGGATCCCCAACGCTTAGCCCTGCAATATCAAGTTTTCCAACAAGATCCTTCTATCGACGTTGTGTATACCGCTCTACGCATCGTTGACGAGCACAAAAAACTTTTAGGCGAAATGCGAGGACAAGATTTTTCTCCTGAAAACTTTTTAGCTCTCATGTTCTTTCGCAATCTAGTGCCAGGAGGCGTTATGATGGCTAAAAGTACCTGCTTGAAACAACATCCCTTTAATCCTCATTTTGTGCATTCTGTCGATTATGAATTGATGATGCGTTTGATTCATTTATTTAAATTTAAATATTTAGACATTCCCCTCACCAGTTATCGTCGACATGCTGTGAACATGTCTAACGATCTTTCCGCTCATCGACAGGCAGAATTGAAAATTGTACGCCAATATAATCTTGAGCATATTGAAAAAATTGTGGATCAAACAACTTTTAATGCAGAAGAGAAAATATTGTTGAAAGGACGTATCGTGTTTAATCAAGAATACTTTGAAACGGCTTTATTCTTTTTTCAACAACTCTCTTCAGCCTTGGCTTTATTTTATCAAGGGAATTGTCATGTCAAGCTAGAAAAGCCTTTATTGGCGATGGCAGCTTATCAACGCTCTTTAACGCAAGATAAGGCAAATGCTGCTTGTCATAATAATTTGGGAGTGGTTTATGCGCGTCATGATCAACTACAGAAAGCTAAGACTTGCTTTCAGCAAGCCCTAGCGCTGCGACCTGATTATTTGGATGCTCAGTTTAATTTAAGCCATCTCACCCTCGCTCCGCAATGGCGGATCACTTGGCGCGAGTTGCGCCAAAGTTTGATGGCTTATCAGTTCAGAGCTTAACTAGAGAGCAACAGCAATCGCTTTTGCCATATCTCCTTTCCCCCACCAGCGTTCACTAAGATTAGGCGATCCTAGCACGTCTATCACCTCTTGACGTATAAAATCGATTTGCTCATTATGGAAAACGACAGGCTTATCAATTCCTTGCTGTTTTAACAGAGCAATAATGGCTGTCTTATTTGCATTCTGGGCCTTTTTTGGAACGCCTGCATAAGCGACATACGGAATAGACGCTTTTCCTGGCGGCTTAGATTCTATCATCGGAACTTCTTGTTGCAATCCTCTCCAACGGAGCTTATCGTTATACTCATATCCAATAAAAACTTCTGGATCCAGTTTAGCAATGCGATGATTAAACGTAAGGGTATAATCACCGAAAGTCACTTCTCTTTGAGTCGAAACCCATACACCTTTGAAAGCTTGTTGATGACGTACTTCAATTCTACCTGTTCGAATAATGTTCTGTATCGCATCTGGCTTTGTTGCATGATACCAACGCGGAATTTGAATTTCATGTTCTTCTAATCCAAATTGGTCATCAAAAAACCGTCTAGCTTTGCTGGTTCTGTAAAGCGTCAAGATACCGTTTACTGCCGGCGCATTTTGATTATAGTTATAGTTATAATTATTATACTGTTGATACCCATACGGATTTGGAGTTGGATTAAAGAATTTCTTTAAGACCTCATATACCTTCTGGTCATTATCCCAATTGGCAGGAGCTTGATGTTTTAAAAAGTCTTTGAGCTCATCTTGAAGCGTATACTTATTGACGTTGGCTAAATGACTACGATTTTCAGATGCTAGCTTGGCTAATTTTTTTACTTCTTGTTCTGTCAAATTTTTAGTTTTATAATCTTTAAACTGTTGAATCACGATTTGAACAGTATCTGCTTCTTTTTTCTCGAAGTGAGCAATCAATAAGTTTAATTGATCTGTTTCACTCAGATGAGCGTGAGGAAAGTCTAAGCGATCAATGTCATCTATTAAAGGAAGGTTGGCTAATTTAATCTTTAACTGTTGAGCTAATGTAGGATCTTCTTGTTGAAGAGTGGGGAAATGGGCATTCACAATGGTATAAAAATGATTAAAGACAGCTAAGTCAACTTTTTTTCCTTCATCTAAACAGTGACCTTTCGTAAAGAACGCATTGACGAGGAACAAATTGATCTGTTTTAAATTTTCTATAACAAAACTCTTTTTGTCCTTATACCTGTCCATGATTTCTATAAGCGTGACAATATGCTGATGAATTTCGTTATGATCTTTATTATTATTGTAATAGTTTTGATTGTTAAATTGCTTCTCTAAATATGCACGTAAAGTTTTACCATAATCCTGTAGGGCCTTTTCTAATTCAGCTTCTAATTTCTTTACTTTTTCTTCTTGATCCACAATCCGCATTTGTAGATCGACAATTTGAACCTCGAGAATAGTCGCCTCATTTTCATCTTCTTTCTCTGCAACCAACGCAGGTGGTACTCCCTCTGCGAGTTTTTCGTCCTCTTTATCTGCTTCGTCTACTTTCTCTTCTTTTAGCACTTCACCTGCTTCTTTATTCTCTTCTACCGGCTCTGGAACCTTTTTCTCTTTTGCTGATCGAATTTCTGCCAGTTTAACTTCTAAAATTTGTTTTTCATCTTCTAAAACTTCTAACTCTTGTTTTCCCTCTGCTATATCAAATTTAAGATTTTGAATTTGATTCTCTACTTCTTGCAAATTCAGTGTTTCATCGGCAGGAACAGGAACATTATTAAGATTAGGTGCAGGGGCGTTATAACCATAATTATTGTAATTGTTATAATTATTATTATTGTTGAAAAAATGATTGAATAATGGATTATAAGGTTGAGGTTGAGGTTTTGGGGCTGGATTGAGATTAAAATTGTTATTTTGATTGCCTCCAAAACCACCTATCGGCGCTGGAACCGGAGCTGGAGCCGGGGCTGGGTTTGCATTATAATTATTATTATTTTGATTGCCTCCAAAGCCGCCTATTGGTGCTGGAGCCGGAGCTGGAGCCGGATGCGCATTATAATTGTTATTATTGAATGGAAAGCCGCCTCCACCGCCTCCTCCATAATTTCTAGGTCTAGGACAACAACATTGATAAGCCATAAAGAGAGCGACTAATGCACTGATGATAATACCCGCGACCAAGGCGACTTTCTTTTGCTGCTCTGTCATTTTTGCTAAAGTATTAGTAATAAAAGTAGGTGTTTTAAAGCTAGGAAGAGCAGCGACATGTGCCCCTACATAGTCTACAACATTGTGTATAATATTCATGGTATAACCTATTAGATTTATAAACTCTTTAATAAAGAGCCTATTGTAATTGTTTGTTAATTTTATTACAAATGATTTTTATTGATATTTTATTATTAAACACCTACAATTCAAATTTATTAAGATTGTTTTAAGATTAAATTAATTATAAAATATATTCTTGGAGAACATTTATGATTCAGGCTATTGGAGATATCTGTCATTATTATTATGACAATATACCGTCAGATACATTTCAAACTGTTTGTAAGAGTGCTATCTATTCCTATACATTTTCCGTTCTATTGGCAAATAAACCAGCACAGTGGGAAGCGGGCATCAACTTGGCCCTCCCTTTAGCTTCAGCAGGAGTAGCAGCACTAGCTTCATTGATTCATGCTCTCACCACCCCTCTATTTAACGCGATATTTGGAGATAAAGAAGTTTATGTCCATCGTGAATGGATCAAACAATTCACCAATATGACTATTAAAACAGGTATTGTCGCTTACTTAACAAGTACCAAAGTGAGTTTCGTCGCACATAATTTAGGTCCCCCATCTTTTCACTTATTAACAAGTTTATGCAAATGTATTCCTGATGCGTATGATAGGACGGGTTTGAATGATTTAGCAGACAAAGCTAGAGCATTCTTTAGAACAATTCATCTTTATCCTGAAGCAGGCTCTAATGCAATCTATTTAGATATTTATCGTTTTGAATAATTTTCTTTTTCTCTCTTCTTTGTGCTCTCTGTGTCCTTTGTGGTAAAACTTAATCAATTACCACAGAGAGCACAAAGGAACACAGAGAGAAATTCTCACTTTTTTTCAGGAATCTTCAACACACTGCCCACTTTAAGTACATCGGACTGCAACTGATTATGCCGCTTCAATTCTTCCGTTGTTAGATTGAACCGACGCGCAATCTTCCATAAAGAATCCCCCTCTTGAATGGTATAAGTACGAGAGACTGGATTTTGTGAAATCGGAATCGGAGCAGGTGCTGAAACTTGTAGTGGTATATCCTGAACAGGTTTAGTGGACACAAAACGAGCCAAAACTTGTTGATAATTCCATTCTTTAGGAATGGGCTCTCCTGCTTTAGTATAAAGCCACTGCGCGGCCTGTTGCCACACTTTGGTGCTACGCGGACTCGTCAACATCTCTTTAGCAAATCGCGTGCTTTCCGGCAGCTTTTTAGGCAAGTTTTGTAACACAATAATCACTTGTTGATCATCCAGTTTTTTGACGGCAAATTCCCAATCCTTTTTAAGCAGCAGGACCGCCGCTGAGGGACACCCCGCTTTGAGATAATCTAATAAAAAGCGTTGCCGCCGCGCATCAGACTGATCATGCACTTGTCGTTGTCGGTCCACAAATTGTTTCAATGTCGCCCACTCCCCTTCTAACAAGAGCGTCAAAATCTCATTTTTATCAATATGCGGATGCGAACGATTGAACAGCAATTCCACTGTCCAAAATTCAGGCGTCAATGAAAATGTATCAATTAAGCTTGAATCCACCGTTTTCTCTTTTTGTTGCTGTTTCAGCAATAAAAAGAGACCTTCAGCCGTGAAGGGCCAACGTTCTATTTTTGCAAATTGGATAATGGTCTTGAATTGTTGCGGGGTGAGGTCCGGATAAACCACAAGTGTGATAGGCGTCTTTTGCGCATCAGGTTTCCAGGCCAACAACCGTTGTTGACGCGGTTGTTCATTGCGAGGCAGCGCTCTTTGCAAATCAAAATGATGCAGAGCCATCAAGCAAGCCAACGCTAGATCACGCTCCGCATAACCATTTTCAATCACTTGTTGATGAGATAAACTTTCAACAAGCTGCGGAAAAGCTAATTGAGAGAGCTGGGCAAGCACTTCAACAACTTCCCGTTGATCAGCCAAAGGCGCTTGCTGTTGTTCATAGCTCGCAGGTTTTAGTTCACAATAGGGTGTAGGAGGACGTTCTGTTAACATCCAGTAAAGCAAAAGAGAAAGGACACCGATATTGACAGCTCCACTAATAATGAGCGCTTGGCTTAAATGGCGAATTTTTTTAACAAATAAAGAAGGGTCAGGTGTCATGTGTCATGTTATTTTAATCTTTCTCGAAGATGATCAATTTCTTCGTGAAATTCTACAGGAAGATGCTTCCCAAATAAAGTGAAATAATGCTGAATTTCATCTGCTTCATTTAACCATTGAGCGTGATCCACCTCCAACAATTGTGCTAAAGCGTGCGGAGCTAATGACAGCCCCTGCGTGTCAAGAGCATCTTCGCTTGGCAGATAACCCATAGGCGTCTGCTTAGCTTGCGGACTGCCTGAAGTACGCTCAAAAATCCATTTGAGCACACGACTATTCTCGCCAAATCCGGGCCATAAATATTTTCCGTCTTCTCCTTTTCTAAACCAGTTGACAGCGTAAATGCGTGGTAAATGCATCCCGGGACGCATCTTCGCCATATGCAACCAATGTGAAAAATAATCACCCATATTGTAACCACAGAAGGGAAGCATCGCAAATGGATCATGGCGCAATTGTCCAATTTTGCCTGCCGCTGCCGCTGTCATTTCAGAAGAAATAGTGGCGCCTAAAAAAGTACCATGCTGCCAATTAAAGGCTTCACAAACTAAAGGAAACGTAGAAGCGCGTCGTCCTCCAAATAAAATGGCAGAAATAGGTACGCCGCGCGGATCTTGCCAAGCAGGATCTATCACTGGACATTGCGCAGCGGATACGGTGAAGCGTGAATTCGGATGCGCCGCTTTTTCTTTTGACGCCGGAGTCCATGGTTGTCCTAGCCAATCTGTCGCTCGTACCGGCGGTGTCTTTGTCATCCCTTCCCACCACACATCTCCGTCTTCTGTGAGAGCCACATTGGTAAAAATGGCATCATGATTCAAAGACTTCATGGCATTGGGATTAGATTCTAGGGAAGTTCCGGGAGCTACACCAAAGAATCCTGCTTCAGGATTAATCGCATATAACTGACCATCTTCACCTATATGCATCCATGCAATATCATCTCCTACTGTTTCGACTTTCCATCCCGGCAAAGTGGGAACTAGCATCGCTAAATTGGTTTTTCCGCACGCACTAGGAAAAGCCGCGGCAAAATATTTTTTTTCACCCTGTGGATTGGTGATTCCCATGATGAGCATATGTTCAGCTAACCATCCTTCGTCGCGTCCCATTGCTGAGGCGATGCGCAATGCAAAGCACTTTTTGCCTAATAATGCATTACCTCCATAACCGCTCCCAAATGACCAAATTTCGCGTGTTTCCGGAAAATGCACAATGTATTTAGTGGGATTGCACGGCCAAGAGACATCGGGTTGTCCTGGAGCTAAAGGCAGGCCGACAGAATGCAAACAAGGCACAAATTCTTGCTGTTTGAGAAGCTCGTGCACAGGTTGTCCCATACGTGTCATGAGACGCATGTTACACACCACATAGGGGGAATCTGTTAATTGCACACCTAGGCGAGAGAAAGGAGATCCCACAGGCCCCATGCTAAAAGGAATCACATAAAGCGTACGTCCTTGCATGCAGCCTTTAAATAACTCTTTAAGAGTTTGCTTCATTTCAACCGGATCGCGCCAATTATTGGTGGGTCCTGCTTCTTCTTGAGTGCGCGAACAAATAAAGGTGCGATCTTCAACACGTGCCACATCTTGTGGATCGGAACGGCACAAAAAGCTACGAGGACGTTTTTGCGGATTTAAAGGGATGAACGTGCCTTGTTTCACTAATTGTTGGCATAAAGTCTCATATTCTTGTTGAGAACCATCGCAGTAATGCACGTTTTGTGGCTGACAGAGAGCAACCACTTCTTGGATCCATGATTCGAGAGCTTGAGGTTGCATAAGAGAATGATTTTTTAACGTGGTTGCCATGATAATGCTCCCTCCTTTTTTAAGGACAAAACGACAAACGACCTTAACGACAGAAACGACCTTAACGACAAACGACATTAACGACTTAAGTTTTTTTGTCGTTTGTCGTTAAGGTCGTTTCTGTCGTTAAGGTCGTTTGTCGTTTTTGTCTTATAAAGCTTTTCTTTTCTTAAATTTATCCAAATACTCCAGGGCTTTGCCTGTTCCCAAACAAACCGCTAACAGAGGATTAGGAGCCACAATCACGGGTAATCCTGTTTCTTTAATGAGTGCTTTATCTAATCCTTTAATTAAAGCGCCCCCACCTGCTAATACCATGCCTCGCTCGACCAGGTCAGCAGCTAATTCAGGAGGACATTTTTCCAATGTCAATTTGACGCTTTCAATGATTTGCTGAATGGGCTCAGCTAAACATTCACGGATTTCAACCGAATTAATACGCTTGGTGACCGGCAAACCTGCCACTTGATCACGCCCGCGCACTTCCATCTCTAATTCATTACCACCTAAAGGATAAGCTGATCCAATGGTAATTTTGATCTCTTCCGCTGTACGCGGTCCAATCATCAAATTATAGGTGCGCCGCATATAGTTGATGATGCATTCGTCAAACTCATCGCCCGCAATACGCAGGGAACGGGATTCAACAATCCCTCCTAAAGACAAAATGGCAATTTCTGTTGTTCCACCCCCAATGTCAATAATCATGCTCGCGCATGCTTCATGCACGGGAAGGTCGACTCCAATCGCCGCCGCCATCGGTTCTTCAATCAAAAATACTTCTTGCGCTCCCGCATGCAATGCCGAATCTTCCATAGCACGTTTTTCAACGCCTGTAATGCCGGAAGGAACAGCAATCAAAATTTTCGGACGAAAAAGACTACGAGAAGGCGTGACGCGCTTAATCAAGACCTTGAGCATATCGCCTGCGATTTCAAAATCTGCGATGACGCCATCTTTCATCGGACGCACAGCGTGAATTTTACGCGGAGTTTTACCTAACATGGCTTTGGCTTTATGTCCAACAGCCAGTACTTCATTGGTTTGTGAATCTACAGCCACCACAGAGGGTTCTGCTAAAACAATTCCTTTTCCTCGCACAAAGACTAACGTGTTCGCGGTTCCTAAATCGATGCCAATATCGTTGGAGAACACCCCACGAAAACGATTCATTTGTCCAAAGGCTAAGCGATAAAATTGATCCACCGCTCCCTTCAGACTCATTTGCTGTTTTTTACTCATGCTTTTTTATTTCCATCACACTCTTATGTTTGCAGTAATTCTAACACTTCTTCCCATGTTAATTTAGCCATCATATCATCATCATGACTAATAATATCTTTTACCAGGCTTTTTTTACGGTTATGGAGGTCTAAAATCTTTTCTTCAATCGTATTCAGTGTAATGAGCTTATAGGAAGAAACAGAGTTCTTTTGTCCCAAACGATGCACCCGGTCCGTTGCTTGGTTTTCAACCGCCGGATTCCACCACATATCGTAGTGAATGACCGTATCGGCACCTACTAAGTTAAGTCCTGATCCACCAGCCTTTAATGACACCAGGAAAATGGGAACATTTTGATCTTCGTTGAATTTTTTGACAATACTCAAACGATTTTTACTTGATCCATCCAGATATTCAAAGGGAATGCCCTGCTTTTGCAGGTCTTCGCGCATGATATTCAACATGCGTGTATATTGACTAAAAATGACCGTTTTATGCTTACCTTCAATTAATGTCTGCAAGAGCTCAAGCAATAAATCATATTTTGCCGAATCGCCATTTTCCGGCTGATCCTTCGCAAAAATAGCAGGATGACAACAAATTTGTTTTAAACGCGTCAAAGTAGCCAAAACGTGAATTTGTACACGGTCGAATCCTTCTTTCTTCACGAGCTGCGACAATTCTTCACGCGCAGAAGCTGCATAAGAGCGATACAATTCTTGCTGCACATCTGAAAGATGACAGTGGTAAACAATTTCAGAAACGGGAGGAAGATCGGCCAACACATCTTTTTTCATGCGACGCAAGATAAAAGGAGCCACTTTGCGACGTAAACCCTCTAAATTGCGACTACCTGTTTGTTGGAGTGTAGGCGCTTGGCGAATATATTTTTCTACAAAGCGATCGTAAGAACTCAACAAACCTGGCATGAGGAAGTCAAATAAACTCCATAATTCATCCAAAGAATTCTCAATAGGCGTTCCAGTTAAGATTAAACGATGCGCGGCCTGAATCATTTTGACAGATTGCGCATTACGCGTACCGCGATTCTTAATATGCTGGGCTTCATCTAAGATAGCATAACCAAAGGAAAGCGTTTTATAAAATTCAATATCCTTCTGCACTAGAGTGTAAGAGGTAATAATAATGTCATATTTATGCACTTCGCTGAGCAGTTTCTTGCGTTGATTAGGATTACCATCTACAGCTAATACTTTAAATTTGGCGTTAAACTTGGCAAATTCTTCTTTCCAGTTATACACTAATGAGGTGGGACAAATCACAATCGAGAGCTGTTTAGGGTGATCTAATTTATACTGCGTAAGTGTTGTAATGGCCTGTAGCGTTTTACCCAATCCCATGTCATCTGCTAAAATTCCGTTCAAATGCATGCGACGCAAACGATCGAGCCAATGAATCCCTTCCACTTGATAATTGCGTAAAGACGCTTGGATGGTATTCGGAATTTGCCGCGTTTCATAAGGAATTTGACCCAGCATTTGCTGCTGCATTTCTAATAATTTAGGTGAAATAGAAAATTCGATCGGCAAACCGGCAAATTGCTCCACATCTAGGCTAGCTAAACTCCAGAGAGGACGTTGTTCCACGTGATGATCAAGTCGATTAATTCCCATTTCATCAAATATTTGCACAACAGGCGCTAATTTTTCTAAATCGAGTACCAAAATCTTGTGTGGGGCTTTGCTTTCGTCGGATTTTGTTTTGCGTTTACCGGCTTTCTTAGGCGTGAGCTCAATAAAGGCACGTTTAGAAGTTAAACAATCCCATAGCAAATCAATCGTCACATTACTGAGATAACCCTCTACCGTCACTTCGACTTCATACATATCCACGCGTTTTGTTTCGCGCAGAGCGAGTTTAAAATGAGAATCATCGTAAATAAATTGATCAAGAAGATTCTCAGGACAATTAAACTTCACACGATGTTGATAAGCAGGAATAATTTCCGTCATGAATTCAACAATTTTCTTCTCATTCTTTGCGATATAAACACCCTGAGAAGCATCGTAAACAAAATCTTGAAAGAGATTATCAATAATTTTTTGTTCTTCGGTTAAATTACGAGCCAAAATTCCTTCAGGAGTCACAAAAGTGGAAATATGATCTACATTTAACTGTGAAGTGGCAGCCGGCACTTTCACGGAATCATATACAAAGTAAAGGCACGCTTCTAACTCACCATTTAAGTATTGAATATCGCATTCGGCTCCAACGCGCTCTACAAAAGGCAAGGTGACAAAACGCTCAATGATTTCGCGATTCGAAACTTCTGCAAAACGGCGGAGTTCAGCCAACGCATTTTCTACAAAAGTTCCAAACAAAGGCTCAGGAATGGTCATATCACGAATAGAAGCCAGATGGCGTAAGTGCTTGCGTTTAATATTCGGTTGGAAGGTGTAATACACATTTTGATAAATCATGCCAGGTTTCGCGCACTCAAATAGCAACGCTTCTTCACACGAGATTAAGGTTTTATCCTGCAAAATAATTTTGGGTTTTAACAAAATCTTAGGAGCTGGAACCTGAAGATAATTCAGTTCAAAATGCAAATTTGCTGAAACAGAAGATAGCTTAAGAGGCTCTTCAAGGGTTCCACAGTAAATGCAAGGCAAACATGTCCCATCTTGCTCATTCAAAGAAGACGTATGCGTAGCCACTAAATCATGTGAGACGCCTAATATAGTTCCAAAGGCTTCGATATCGACATAAGCAGAACGTTGTTGCTTATCATTTTTATTTTCCGGAAAACGGGCGAAATCGATAATCAGTTTGAGAATTTGCGCACTTGCTTCATCAAAAGAACTCAAAGAGAAAAAGAAGCGCTTACTGCCGATATAGACAGCTTCATTATAACGTACAGCATCTAAGAAAGGCTTCACTTGAGAAACATTCAACGATTTGGAGCGAAAAGGAAGGCGTAACGCCAATTGAATTTCGATTTGTGCATTCTCAACTACCTTAGAAGGCACAGAAGAAAAAATAACTGCTAGCTCAGCTTTATCCTGAGCCATTTCCTCTTCCGGACGGAAAAAAGAAGACTGTCCAAGCACTTGAGAAGCATACACATATTCTTCGAGAAGTTCTTTTTGAAATTGTTTTCCTTGGCGCGCCGTTTCCTTGACTTCAGCGGCTTTAAATGTCTCTAATAAATCGGCTTTTTCTTCCTCATCCACTTGTGTGTCTTGCTCTAAATCGGTTTCTTTAGAATAAGCAACGAGCAACTCATTAAAATGCGCTTCTAAATAAAAGAGAACGGCAGCTAAGTGTTGACAATCATATTTATAAGAGCAATCGCAATCGGAGTCTATAATCACCGATTCATGACGATCGATTTCCACTTCTGACTCATAACAGTGATCGAAAGCACCCATCACGCGGCAACTAAAACGGATCACATCGGGCTTAAGATTAGTAATTTTAATAGAAACGACCATTTTTTTATCATATAGGCCTTTGCCTTCTTTTAAAATGGCTGGAGAAAAGTCATGTTTGAGTTTGCGAAAATTTAACATTATTGTTTCCCGACTAAGCTTTAGAGGTTAATATTAATGGTTGATCTTCAACTTGTCGTTATTAGCGTATTTATAATAAATATGCGAACAAAATTTGCTGGTCCGGATCGAATTTCAATTGACCTAACTTGAAACTAAAGCATTCACAGAGACAAATGTATAGGAAAAGAGTGATTTTGTATACATGCAACTGATCATGAAGGAATTATTCGATCAAAATGTCAAAGTGATCCAATAATGCCATCACTTCCGGTTTAGAAAACTTGGCTTTTGATAATTGATTTGTCAAAGGATTAATTATATAATTTATTGCCTGCCTAAAATTAGCTTTGCTTAAATTTGTGTTATGAAATGTACTCCCTCTCAAATCGGCTCCTTCAAAATCTGCCTGAGAAAGATTCGCATGTGTGAAATAGGTCTCACGGATCACGCATTTTTGAAAATAAGTCCCTTTCAAATCAAGATCAGTAAAATTAGAAGTATCTATCAAACATTTCTTGAATTTGAGTGAAAAAAACATCTTGTCGCATGTCGTGAAATTGACTCCCACTAATTTGCAGTTCTCAAATTCCACATGCTGCAAGCGGCAGCCGTCCAATTTGACTAGGCTCAAATTGCATTCCACAAATTTGCAATCGACAAAACGGGCGCTGGTCCAGTCGCTTTGCGTCAAATCGCAATGCTCAAAAGTCACTTGAGAAAAAATTTTATTTTTAAAATGAGTTTGAATAAAATTTTCTTTTTTAAAGAGATGATTTTCAAGCGTTTCTTCTTTATTACACATCGCAACCACCTAAAATTCAAAACACTAAACTCATTCGTGACAGTAATACCTTATTATGGTATCATTATGGTATCGTGATGGTATCACAAGGAGGTATATATGTCTTTATCTAATTTCAATTTAAGGGGTATTAAACCTGAAGTCATGACCTTACTAAAACACAAAGCAAAAAAACTCAACGTGAGCGTTAACACTCTTATTCACAGCTACATAGAAAATGGATTAGGTATCAGTCAAAAAACAAAAAATGTGATTCATCATGACCTAGATCATCTTGCTGGTTCATGGTCAGCTGAGGATGAAAAAATGTTTAAAAAAAACACTGAATATTTTGAACAAATTGATGAAGAGTTGTGGAAATGAGACCCATTTTAGTTGATACTAACGCTTATGTAGCATTTAAAAGAGCTGAACATCCGTTAACCGAGGTATTTCAACAAGCAGAAATTTTGGGAATAAGTTCTATTGTTTTAGGTGAATTATTAGCTGGTTTTGAGTGTGGAAATAGAACTAAAAAAAACCGCGATGAATTACATGAATTTCTTAGTATTTCAAGAGTTAAATTGTTTCCTGTTACTTCAGATACAGCCGTATTTTATAGCCACATCTATTCTTCTCTTAAGAAGAAAGGAAAACCTATTCCCTCAAATGATATATGGATTGCAGCTCAAGCTTTAGAAAATGGATGCGTTTTATGCACATTTGATAAACATTTTCTCTCAATCGAAGGCCTCATTACAGGAACGACATTGGCTGATTTATTTATTTAGCTTATATACCCATTCCACTTCAAAGCTGGAATTTTGAGCGCGTGAAAGCTCTCGCGGTTAAACGATCGAAAATGGGTCCATATTAGTAATATGAACCCATTTCCGATCGTTTAACCCCGAGGCTTTGACGCGCTCAAAATTCCAGCTTTGAAGTGGAATGGGTATATACTCCTTCCAGAATTCAACTGGAAGGAGTATACACAAACAACTTCAAAAATCGGTTTTTTGAAGCGTTGCTTCCGCAACGCAATACATTTTCGCAATTATCCCAGAGCTGCGGCTCGTCTTCGCTAATCGCTCGCGAGCCTTGCACTGGGCTACTGAGAGGGGGCTGTCACTACCGTGACACAATGATTTTTCTATCGTTCTTTATCATAAAATGAAGGCAAAATTACCACCTACTTGGAAAATCGGAAGCTTTATTTCTTTTTTTTCCTCTCAAATCGATAGACATAACAGTCACGTTATCAGCGGAACGACGATCAAAAGCTGCCTTATGAAGCGCTTCTGTCACTTCCTTTGATGTCTTACAATTACCTATTAATCCAGACACTTGGTCGCTACTTACAACATCCCATAAACCATCACTGGCCAAAATTAAATGTCCGGAACCCAGCTCTTCTAAAGAACGACGAATAATCTTAGGCCGAGCTGTAATTCCCTTAAACATCTTGTCTCCCAGAGAACGAGCTACCATTAATGTCTGAATGTTTTTACCATCTGTTCCCAAAATCCTTTCACCCAAAAATGCACCACCTCTCTTTTCGGCTGTTTTGCGAAAGCGTCCCTTCACTTTTGCATCTTCACTTAACTGTATGGTTTGATCTCCACTAAATACGCTTCTTGAATCACCGAGATTAAGGACATAAACTTTTTCTTTTATAATGACTGCAATAAGCGCTGTACTACCTGATTTATCCTTAGCAGATACATTCTTTTTGCAGGCTTCATTCATTTCTACCATTGCTAATTTAAAAGCATTCCACAAACTTTTCTCATCTTCTAGATTTTGCACTTTTTGTAATCTCGCAAGGAGTATTTCGTGAAAATGTTCATTGGCATACTGAGCGGTAGCTTTCCCTCCATGTCCATCAAAAATTCCATACAATTGAACAGGAACTTTATCCTCCCCTTTTTCAAGCTCTAATTCTTTTGCAAAGTGAACATCTTCCATTGTATCTCTATAGCCCATAGACGCACAGACAGAAGCTTCATAGGATCCAACAGAAATATCCGTCGCTTCCTTACTCACTGTAGGTTTATAATAATAGTCACTTGTTGATACACCTCCACCCCTTGTAGTGGTAAGTGGAATGACTGTATCTAAACGCCTCTTGATTTTTTCTGCATTTGTAGATTCGCGCCACTCTCGTATTTGATTTTCTTTTTCTTGTATTTGTTGTTTTTCTTCTTCTGTAAATTCTGTTGGTTCACTATCAGCAGACTTTACCGATACATTAAGTTTCTGAACACCGGCTCCTTTGCCCTGCAATAGTTCTTTTTGCTGGGAGTTAAGCGTTTCAGAATATACGTTAGTCATGACATTAAAA
The DNA here is from genome assembly GCA_030147755.1 of Parachlamydiaceae bacterium. Taxonomy (GTDB): domain Bacteria; phylum Chlamydiota; class Chlamydiia; order Chlamydiales; family Parachlamydiaceae; genus JASBUW01. The sequence continues at coordinate 24,588 of JASBUW010000017.1, read as the reverse complement.
ATATTGATCTCCCCTTCTACCGTATCAATATTCTCTAGCGTTAAAACATCCTTCACTAATGAATGTACCTTGTTAAAAGGAACTGTGATTTGACTGACATACTCTCTTCCAAATTTTTTCTCGTTGATTGTTTTAGGATTTTCTTGAATCAGCTTTCCTAATGCTTCTTTCATTTTTGCATCTATCTGTGCGGGAATTTTGATGACGAGCCCTTCATCTGACCAAGATAGCAAAGGACTAGGTAAAACGTGATCAGGATATTCTTCTTGCTGTAAAGTTTTTTTGCTATAAACACCCAGTTTAACACATAGCGTCATCGCTACTGTTGCAAGCGGTCTAAAAAGACCTCCTGACTCAAACAAGATCACTTGAGGATTCTCAACTTCAACTTTTTTTTGTGTAGGTTCTGCTGATAGTACCAATTGTTCAATATCAGGTTCTACTGGGGCAGCAAGTTTTTGAATATTATCTCCTGTGCCACGTAAGAGGCCTTTTTGCTGAGAATTAAACGTTCCCTTTACAAGGATCATTTCATTAAAAATATTGATTTTTCCTTGTGGCGTGGCAACATTTTCTAACGTTAAAATGTCCCTTACGAATGAATGCACTTTATTGAAAGGAACAGTAATCTGACTGTCATAATCCCTTCCAAAATTTTTCTCATTGATCTCTCTAGGGTTTTCTTGAACCAGCTTTCCTAACGCCTCTTTCATTTTCCCATTCAGCTGTTTGGGGATTTTGATGACAAGCCCCTCATCTGACCAAGCTAACAAAGGACTATCGAAGACGAAATCAGGTTTTTCCTGTGCTTGTAGAGTTTCTTTGCTATACACACCCAATTTAACACATAACGTCATCGCCACCGTCGCAAGAGGTCTAAGAAAGCCCTCTTCATCCACCAAGACAACTTGAGGATTCGCTACTTCCCCTTTCTTTTTTAAATTCTCTACTGCTTCCTTTGGAATCTCTTGATTTTGGTATTTAAGTGACTCCTTCACAATTTCTCCAATCCCTCTCTCATCTGTAATTTTACACTTCACAACAAGTTTTCCGAATGCGTGAGTCTTAGAAATGCTGATTTCAAAGGTATTTATTCCAATAGCATGCATCTTTTGCTCAGCCATTTTTTTTGCTTCGGTTTCTGAAGGAGTATTTAAAACTCCTTCATAGATAAGAGACTTGTCGTCATCACTTACTTTCCAAGAATCATTTGTGGCTTTTTTCAAAAAATAAGTTGCATAATACAGATTATCCCCTGTTACATGATTAGGTATCATAAAACACTCCTATCTTTATATTTTACGTTTTTAATTTTCGCATACTTTTATTTTATTACATCTTTGTAAAGACTATATACATAATCAAACAATAATAAATAAATTTTTTTAATTCAATTATGTGTAACTACAAAGTAAGCAGAGAAAAAAGTGAAGCTAAAATTTTTATGAATGATTGGACTAAAAAAAATTTAAGAGATAGGTATAAATACTTAACAAAATTATTAGGGTATTTTCTGACTCTTTAAAAAACGATTCGCATGAAATAATGCTTTTTCTTGATCCTCTGGAGCTCCCCCTTCTCCGAAATAATAACAATTAGCTAAAACTTGATCCATTTCAGCTTTAATTAAAGGGGATAAATTAGGATCATTAATAGCAATAAGAGCCGCGAAAAAAGGTTGTGTCTCTAATTGAATTTTTCTACAAAAAATTTGTAACTGAAGAGACTGTTCATTTAATTGATAGATTGCAAAATCTTTTATCTCTTGTCTATTAGTAGGCACTATTTCTTTTTTATAATTTAAATACCACTTAGCAATTTCGGATGCTTTTACAAAACAAAAGTTGTCATTCTTATCAACAATACACGCTACATAGAATGAAAGGCGTAAATTTTTTTGTTCTTCGTAAATTGAAGATAAATTTTCTAAAGAAAAACAATCAAATAAATCCCCATTAAAATCTATAAAATTCTGAAAATTATAATAATTGTTAACCATAAATAAAAAAATAATTATAATGTTTATTAATTCTTAATAATTCATATATAAAATAATAATCAACAGATCTTATTCTAACATACATTAATTTATAAACATAGGTTTTTTATATGTCTTTTAATTTTAATATATCTCATATCCCTCAAGGCCCGGTCATTTATCCTCCCGTTGCGGATCCTCAAGCCCATCAAATTGAAATTGTAAAATCTTCTAATTCAGATACTTCTTTACCAAAAAAAACTTCTTCTATTTTGAGAAAGAATATTTCTAAAAGCGTTGCAAATTCTTGTAAGAGTCTTACATGGAATAAAAAACAGCGTGTACGACTCGTCGCTAAAAATGAACAGGTACACGAAGAGTACATCACTAATACTTCTCAAGCAATTTATCAATTTTTCCATGAACACAAAGCCATTCAAAAGAACAAGCCCGGAGGCGATGATGCAGCGACAGGTAAATGGAGTCGAAGAGCAAAGGATGTTAAAGAGATTGCTTTATTTTCTATGATAGATAGTCTAAAAGAGCTAGATAATGCGGAACTTTTAAAAAATTATCATCGTCTCAAAGGTAAAATGCAACATATTTTTAGTCAAAGATCTGCTCGTTTTCAAAGAGAAGTCCAAAAATATCTAAATCGGTATCAGCAAGAGGTTGAAAGCAGACAACTCAATTTATCTTCTATACACAAACCACTTGAAGATTAGTCATTAGGCTATGAGGCCTATGCCTATTATAATCATGATTTCAAACAAGACCCTTGTATTTTATTGACTAGGTCAATAAAATACAAGGGTCTTTTCTTGACTAAGTCAATAAAATACAAGGGTCTTTTATTGACATTTATGTTAAAAACCTCTAACTTATGGATTAGTTAGAGGAAATCATTATGCAACGCACATGCCTGGCTTTTCTTGAAAACTGGTTAGTATCTACAACTCGCAAACCGTTGGTGATTCGTGGAGCTCGCCAAGTGGGCAAAACATGGCTAGTGCGTCATTTAGCTCATGTGCAAAAACGCAAGCTGATTGAGATCAATTTTGAACGGTCACCTCAATTTACCTCTTTATTTCTTTCTAATGATCCTGGCCAAATTCTTTTAAATCTCAGCGCCACTTTTAATGAACAAATCGATCCCAAAGAAAGCTTATTATTTTTAGATGAAATTCAGGCAACACCAGATTTACTTGCTAAACTTCGCTGGTTTGCTGAAGATTTACCTGAATTGCCTGTAATTGCTGCAGGATCCTTGTTGGAATTTGTATTAGAAAAACATTCTTTTAGCATGCCGGTTGGTAGAATCCATTACATGCACCTAGAACCATTTTCATTTGAAGAATTTTTACTCGCTAGTCATAAACAACTTCTCTTCGACTATTTAAACGTCTATCAGTGGCAAGCGGAAATTCCCCAAGCCATTCACGAACAACTTTTGAGCCTTTTCAAAGAATATCTCATTGTAGGAGGGATGCCCGCTGCTGTTGCTTCCTGGATCAACAAACGCTCTCTACAAGAAGTCAATCAAATCCATCATGATCTCATGGCGACCTATCGTGACGATATGGCTAAATATAGTGGTCGTCTTGCCACAGAGAGATTAGAAGAAGTTATAATGGCTGTTCCTAAACTATTAGGTGAAAAATTTGTTTACACGAAAGTCAACCCTTCCATTCAAACACTAGCTATCAAACAAGCGTTGGACTTACTTTGCAAAGCCCGCATTTGCCATCGCGTGATGGGTTGCACAGCCAATGGAGTCCCCTTAGCGGCAGAAATTCTCGATAAATATTTGAAAGTCATTTTTCTTGATGTGGGCCTATGCTCTGCTGCTTTAGGGCTTTCTTTGGACCAACTTTATTTAGTAGAAGAGCTCACTGTGATTAATAAAGGAGGCATTGCTGAGCAAGTAGTAGGCCAAATTCTGCGCACTCTTGTTCCACCTTATATAGAACCTGCTTTATATTATTGGCATCGAGAAGAAAAGAGCTCTTCTGCCGAAATTGATTATGTTCTTCAGCACCGCAATGCGGTGATTCCCTTAGAGGTGAAAGCAGGCAGTACAGGCAGTTTGAAATCGCTTCATCTCTTTATGCGTTTGAAAGGATTGCCTCTAGCAGTGCGCGTTAACTCAGATATACCTAGCCGAACTGAAGTGGGCGTAAAAGATCATCAAGGAAATGACATTCGCTATACATTATTGTCTCTTCCTTTTTATCTTTTAGGACAATTGCATCGTCTCTTAGAAGAACCTCATAAATAGTACTCAATTTTTCTTGCTTAAAAAAAACTTGGCCCATTATAGTTATGCGTCTAGATTTGCGGGTGTAGCTCAGCGGTAGAGCATCACGTTGCCAACGTGAGGGTCATGAGTTCGAACCTCATTACCCGCTATAAATGAAGAAAAAAGGTAAAAATCACTTTCTAAAGTTAAGCTTGACTTAACTTTTCACATTCATGCGGGTGTAGCTCAGCGGTAGAGCATCACGTTGCCAACGTGAGGGTCGTGAGTTCGAACCTCATCACCCGCTATTTATCAAGCCAAGCAGAGAGGTTTTCCGTGACAACTCAAGAAGAGACAGAATTTGATGTGAATTCTCATTCTAATGTTAGCAATGACAATGTCACTATAACATCTACGCGTATGCCCCATTGTCAAGTGAAGTTTGAAATTAAAGTGAGTCCGCAAGCAACTCAAGCAGCCTATCAAAAAGCACTTAAGAACATCAACAAAGAAGTTTCGATTCCTGGTTTTCGCAAAGGCAAAGCTCCTGAGAAAATCATCATCGAACGCTATCAACCGACTATTCAAAAAGAATTTGTTGATCTTGTCTTGAACACAGGTTTTAATGAAGCACTGCAACTGACGCATATTCATCCTTTGAAAGATGGACAAATGAAGCGTCCCGTCATTCACGAATGTAGTCGAGAAAAAGGGGCTCATTTTGAGATTGAATTTGAAGCGCGTCCTGCTATTCCAGCGATTAAACTCGACGAATTAGAAGTCCCCAAAATCGAACGTACAACAGTTACAGACCAAGAAAGAAAAAATGCCCTGGAACAAGTCGTCCTGCAGTTTACGACTTATGAACCTGTTGAAGATCGCCCTGTTGAAGAGAATGATTTCGTCAATATCAGTGTCACTATTTTAGAAGAGCCTCCACGAGAAGTCATCCAAAATCAACGTGCGCAAGTAAGTCCTACAGGCATGCCTTCTTGGATGCGCGAAAAAGTGATTGGTCTTCAAGCCGGCGAAAGTGTCGAAGGCATGACAGAGCAAGACCCAAACTTGACAGAGCCAAGTCCTGATTTTCAACCTCTTCCTTTCCGCGCAACCATTCATACCATTTCAAAAGGACTGCAACCGGAAGTGAATGATGAATTAGCGAAACGTGTTGGCGTGGAATCGTTAGATGACTTGCATAAAAAAATTGAAGAGCGTTTAGAACAAGAACATCAAGAAGATGCTTATCGAGCCGAAATTCAAGCTTTAGAACAAGCGTTATTAGCAAAATATCCGATTGATCTTCCTCAGACTTATATCCAAGCTAATAAACAGATGCGTTTAGAAGATTATCTGAACCAACTGGAAAAGCAAGGAAGACAAGTCCCTGCAGAAGAGTATGAGCACATCGATCAGATGATTGAGCAAAGTACCATTTATCATCTGCAACTGTTCTTTTTGCTCCGCAAAGTGGCTCATGATAACCACCTCACTGTTGAACAAGAAGATATTACTCAAGAATTAACGCGCCAGCTAGCCCTTTTACCGAGTGGACGTAGTGCCCTGGATTTATCGGCAAGTAAAGAAAAACTCCGTGAACAACTCGAAAATTTAGCTTTAGATCGCAAAATTAAGCAATTTTTGATTAGCCACGTGCGTTTTGTTTAGTATATTTGTTTAGTATTCAGTGCTTTTTCTTCCTCTGTGCTCTCTGTGTTCTCTGTGGTAAACTTAATAAATTACCACAGAGGGCACAGAGGAGAACAATAAAGATTACTCTCCCATGATCTCGATCTTGCCAAATTCCCCCAAATCTTTTATTCTGCAACAAAATAACGACCTTAACAAAGGATTGCTATGTCACAACCCCAGCCTCAACCACATCCAAGACCACAACTTTCATTAACACCTTATGTCATTGAAGATACAGGGCGTGGTGAACGTTCCATGGATATCTATTCGCGTTTATTAAAAGATCGCATTATTTTTATTGGAACCGAAATTACAGACGTTGTTGCAAACGTTGTCGTCGCACAGCTCTTATTCCTAAAAATGGAAGATCCCAAAAAAGATGTGCATATTTATATTAACTCCCTAGGGGGTTACATCACATCAGGCCTAGCCATTTTTGATACGATGCAATACCTGGGCTGTAACATTAATACCTATTGTATTGGTCAAGCCGCTTCCATGGGTGCTCTTCTTCTCACAGCCGGCACAAAAGGCAAACGTTTTGCTCTGCCTAATAGTCGTATTATGATTCACCAGCCTTATGGTGGGGTAGGCGGAACCTCAGCCGATGTGGCTCTTCAAGCAAAAGAAATTTTAGAACTCAAAAAACGCTTGAACGATATTATGGCTGATTGTACAGGTCAATCCGTCGAAAAAATCGCTTTAGACTCTGAGCGAGATTTTTATATGAGTCCTCAAGAAGCAAAAGATTACGGACTCATCGATGAAGTTATTATCCCCAAGAAAAAGGTAGTATGATATAATTATTATCAGTGACCTGATATTAACTCTTATTTTTTTATTTTTTATCAATTTGACAGGATTTGTCAAATATGTTTTTTAATTTAAACTTTTTGGGATAACCAATCGCATGAGTAAAAAATCTTTAGCAAACAAAGATCTAGCGAGTTGCTCTTTTTGTGGGCGAACTGAAGAGGCTGTAGAAAAGCTTATTTCTGGGCCTAATGTGTATATTTGCGATAAGTGTGTGCGTTTATGCACGGGGATTTTAGATAAAAAAACAACGACAAGTCATGACTTTAAAATCTTAAAACCCAAAGAGATTAAACAAAGGCTAGATGATTATATCATTGGACAAGAAAACGCCAAAAAAACCATTTCTGTTGCCGTTTATAATCATTACAAACGCATTCGCTCCAGAAATAAAGAGGCTTCTATTGAATTTAGTAAGTCGAATGTGCTCTTATTTGGTCCCACCGGATCAGGTAAGACTTTAATCGCCAAAACATTAGCTGCCATTCTAGATGTTCCTTTCACCATTGCGGATGCCACGACCCTGACAGAAGCAGGTTATGTGGGAGAAGATGTTGAAAATATTATTCTTCGCCTCTTACAAGCTGCCGATTACGATGTCGCCAAAGCAGAACAAGGGATTATCTACATTGATGAAATTGATAAAATTAATCGCACCACAGCCAACGTGTCGATTACGCGCGATGTTTCTGGTGAAGGGGTTCAACAAGCTTTGCTTAAGATTGTCGAAGGCACAGTAGCCAATGTTCCCCCAAAAGGAGGACGCAAGCATCCCAATCAGGAATATATCAAAGTCAATACAGAGAATATCCTGTTTATTGTGGGTGGAGCGTTTGTGAATTTAGATAAAATTATTGCTAAGCGCTTAGGGAAGGGAACCATTGGATTTGATAGTACCAATCGCGAAGTGATTGATCCTAATCAGAAAAGTTTATTACTTTCCAAAGTAGAACCGGAAGATCTCATTCAATTTGGGATGATCCCTGAGTTTGTGGGTCGTTTTAATAGTATTGCGAATTGTAATGAGTTGACGTTACCCGATCTCATTAATATCCTCACCGAACCCAAAAATGCGATTATTAAGCAGTTCATTGCGATGTTTGAAATGGAAGGGGTTAAACTGCAATTTACAGAAGAAGCATTGGCCGCTATTGCGCAACAAGCGATTGAAGCCGGAACAGGTGCTCGTGCCTTAAGGTTGATCTTAGAGAATTTGATGCGTGAAATGATGTTTGAAGTGCCTTCTGATGAGACGATCAATGAAATTTTAATTGAAAAAGAAACAGTCTTAGAAAAGAAACCGCCTATCTTGAAGCGGTCTAATCAAAAGATTGCTTAAAATTAAAAGGACAAAAACGACAAGCGACTTTAACGACAGAAACGACCTTAACGACAAAGACAAACGACAAAAAGGACTTTTTTATTTTGTCCACTTAGTCGTTTGTCGTTGTCGTTAAGGTCATTTCTGTCGTTAAAGTCGCTTGTCGTTTTTGTCCTTTAACACAATACTCTATGCTTGCATTCAAACGCACACCTCTTTCCCCTTCTGCCCTCACTCACTCTCCTGAATATGTTCCTTTGATCAAACCTGAGATTTTGCCCCAGTTAGCCCTGGTTTCTTCTGATTTTTATTGGGTCGCTGTAGAAGCACGCCTCGATAACCAACTCGTAGGTCTTGCTCTAGCTGAAGTCTATCCTTATAATCACTTTTCGCAGCTTTATTCGTTTATCGTAAAAGAACAGTATCGACAACAAGGCATCGGAACCCAACTCTTCGCTTTTTTGCAAAAAGAGTTAATCGAACAAGAACAGGTGCAAGCCCTCGGAATTGAATATGAACGCAAAGCGCCTTATGCGCCCGCTTTAGAAAAGATTGCGGCCTCCCAAGGCTGGCTTCCTCCTTATACGTATCTCATCCGCTGCCATTTTGATGTGCGCATTTTTAATCCTCCGTGGTTCCAGCGCCCTTATCCCCTTCCCCCTTCTTTTCACCTGTTTCCATGGAAAGAGCTTTTACCTGCAGAAAGAAAGCATCTTGATTACATGGAACAACAAGGCATGTTTCCCCCTTATCTATTTCCTTTTCAAAATGAATCTCAAATTGATCTAGAAACCAGTGTAGGCCTTCGTCAAAATGGACAACTGGTCGGCTGGAGCGTCACGCACCGTGTAGATCCCGCAACAATAAGTTACTCTATTCTTTATATCGATCGCTCTTTGCATCGCTCAGGTCTGGGTATTCAACTGTTAATCGCCTCTATTCAACGACAAAAACAATCGCTAGTCCCCTATGCTTTATTCGAAGTCAAATTAAAAGAAATTGATCCTTCTTGGTGGCATTTCGTCAAAAAACGTCTCATCCCCACCGCCCAACGCGTCGAGCGGATGCGCTGGGCAATTCATGTTTTTGTTTAAACTCTTTAATTTTTGTAATATTAAATTCTAAGCCTATGTTATAATAAAATTAGGAGATTTTGTATTGTCTCATTTTAAGATAATTAATAAATCTTTTTCTATTTTTTAAAAAATAGATGTTTATTTATAGAAAAGGAGAATTCTATGTCAGATTTGACAATTTCTCGCGATTCCTCTCTTCCTGTAGATCCTGCTTCTGGAGCTGCTGTTTCTTCTACCCAGACTCAAGTGAATCAAGCACAAACAAAAGTAAGCGATTCTCTCTCTTCAGCTGCCGTTGTAGGAGAAAACACTGCGCAATCATCCAGTACGATTGATTTTAGTTTCCCACAACTTGCGCGGCCGCGTTCCTCAGGCAATTTTTATAAAGCTTTGTTAGAGGCGATAGCAGGCTTTGAACAATATTTGTTTGTCTCGAATGTGACAGATCAACAGACACGCATTAGAGGAGCAGGAATCGCCAGTTTACAAGCTAAAAAGGTCTCAGATTTACTCGACAAGCGTTTAAATGGAATGAGAGACGCGAAAGCTGAGGCAAAAGCTGCCGCCGAAGAGCTAAAAAAGCAATTAGACGCGATGGAAAAACTGTTTAAGCAGCAGCGTGATTTAATAGAAGATGTGAATGATGGCAACGGGGACGAAAAAGAAGCGTATCAAGAGTTAGTAGAAGCCCGAGAAAAATATCTCGAGAAGTTAAAAGAAATCGGTGTCGTCGATAAAGGAAATGGAACATTTTCTGTCCCGGAAGACGCGGAAGATGACTTTAATGACTTAACAGAAGATTATCAAGAAGCTGTAGACGATTTTAATGATTATTGGAAAGATCGTTCGCAAGATTTAAAAAATTATAATGCTGCCACTGAGACTTATAATCAAAAAGTAAAAGAATATAATCAAATTGTTCAGAATCTTATTAATAAATATAATCTTCAAAACTTCTTAGCTGAAAATGATTTTTCTGTGCCTTTCTTAAAAGAAGCTGACCTACGTGATTTATCTAATTATGCCAACTCTATCGGCGCACCTTCCACCATTAGCAAAGCACCAGCTGATGTGAATATTCCAGGTCTTCCCGGCTATGCCGGCACCTTAGCAGACAAGGGGCCGCCTTCCCTCACCGAACTAGGTTCTGAATCTTTTGATATGGATCAAGGGGACATTTATTCTGAAATCTATGACCAGTTATACACGCGCAATATCGGCGCGCTTGACCAAGAGCTCACTACACAAATGAGTTATTGGAATTATTTAATCGTGATGGAATCCTCTCGCTCCCTCAATGCGGCCACACCGGAACCTTTAATGAACGATAAAGTTCTTTTACGTCAATTTATCGAGTTCATGACCCCGCAGGTTTATGATCCTTCGCACATGATAGAAGAGAAGTCGATTCTGGATGCATTGGGATTAAACAAGCCGCAGTTACAAGATATGTTGATGAAAACGACTCTTCAACGCACTTTGCAAGATCAACTCAAGTTAAGTGAGCAAGAAGCGCAACCCTTAGCTGATCAATTAGTTGTTTTAGCCATAGGCTTAATCAGTCAAACAAGCTTGCAAGCTTTATTCCCTTCTCTCGTTCCTTTAAAAGAAAATGAACTGTTAGCCACCTTGCCTACTAATAGTCCTGTTTTTGCCCTCTTATTTGCGACTTCATTTGCTAATCGTATTCAGGAAGAGACCGAACAAGGTTTAGTCGCTCAAGCGTTGGAAACCTTTATAGAATCGACACCGGAACTATCCTCCCTAAGCCCAGCAGGTAAAAAGGAATTAGAAGGCGCCCTGAATGTGAGTCTTTTATTAATGGCGACTAAGATGATGGAAATCAACCTGGGTTTACCCGGACTTTCTATTCAGCTTTTGGCTCCTTTACTTCCTGTCGAAGCTAAAACACTTATCGTTGAGCTTCAACAAGAAAAAAAACAAGAAACCCTTCAACTCACGCAACAATTCGAACAGCAGTTCCTAGCCGAGGGTTATGCTCCCGAAGAAGCACGCTTTTTAGCGCAACTAGGTGTTGAGCTAGAACCCGTTTTATCTGCACCACAAGCCACCACTGTTTCCGCTTCCTCTATTCAGTCTCCTTTACTGATTAACTCCTTAAAAGCGGCGCTTGTGTTAGATCGTTATCCCTTAAAAGAAGCCACGGAAATCAGTCAACAAGCTGTTCAATCTACTTTGAATGCGGGTCCTTATCCCTCAACTAATCTCTTTCGCTCTGCTTTAAATAACCAGTTACAAGAGCTCGGGTTACCTGAACAAAAAACACAAGAACTTGCCAGTCAAGCGATCCTCCTTCCTCCTTTTCCTCCTTCCCTCTCCGTCTCTCTTTTACAAACCTCTTCCCCCACAGAAAATGAAAAACAAGCACTTCCTGGCACAAATGATGCAAACACACATGTTGTAGACACAGATGTTGTAAACCCAGAAAAACCCCGTTCAGAAGCTCTTTTAACCACTTCTGCACAAGAATCGACTGCCCCAAGTCCTTCTCCTATACAAGAACCTCTGCTATTGCCTATCGAAACATTAAGAGCGATCGTCGAAACACGTATTCTGACTCTTTTGACTCCTCAATTAGGCGCAGTAGTTGCTAGCAAAGTGAACGAAGAAGTCTTAAATACGCTCAATCTTAACCCCACTGCAGCTGCTAAAGCTGAAGCGACATTTATTTATTCTTTACCCAATGTGACCCGTCGCCAAGTGACTCATCTCCAAACCTACCACAGTACGCTTGAATCCCATCGAGTCCGTACGGATGAATTAACAACAGCCTTTAAAGCGACCTTTAAACATACCTATGATGGAAATGCTTTATTCCAACGCATGATGGATCCCGCTTATCGCTTCCTTTACAGTGCAAGCACAGGGATTATGGGTAAAAACGATGATAATTGGAAAAACCCCATGAGTATAATGGTTTAATAATTAAATAGTTTGTAAGTTAAAATAGTTTGTTATAAAATAGTATATAGAGAGTTGTTAAACACAACAAACTACAACTAAAGGTAATTAAAATGGTAGATTCAATTAATAATAATACAAATACAGATCCAACATACTATACATTTACTGAGGTCGATAATCAAGCAGCACAAAAAACAGAAAAAAAAGGACCAAGAAAAAAACCTGACCATTTCTCTAACGAAACAAGCAAAGAGACGTTTGAAGCCTATGAAACCTGGATTAATGAAATTTTAACATCACTAGGATTAGACAGTATTGAACGATTAGATTTGAAGAAACTCACTCAAATCATCCGCGATCTAGAAAAGATGCTGGACGATCCTAATAATCCTAATGCTCGGATGACAAGAGACATGTTTGATTTAGCAGACAATCTCCTCAAATCACTTGCAGCTAAAGGTTTTACAGGTAGCGGATACCAAGCTACAGATGGAACGATGAGCGCTGAGGACGCCTTTAAAGCCTGGCAGGAAGAGGTAAGCCCTAAAGCAAACGACATTAACGCTAATCTTGCAACCACTAAACGTCTTTCTCTTAACAGTCTGGAAGCCTTATACGCACTTGTTGCTTTTGGAGCCCTAAATGCTAGCCTAGCGATATTTGAAAATTTGAGTAAAGACTTTGGAAACATTGAGGAGCTGCTCGCTAAGGTTACCGATGCTATCAATAACATGCTCAACAAAGCAAAAGTAAATCGCCAAAACGATCTGCATAATCCTCCTGAATCAATGGACGATTTTCCTTTTGATGACCAAAAAGCATTTGATGCCATCTATAAAGCGTTTAAAGACGCGGATGTTGAAGTAGAGACGATTAAGGGTACAGATGGCATCGAATATATTGTGCTCGCGAATGGAGATAAATTTCCGGTGTATAAATATGAAAATGGCAAAATAGTTATAGATCAGAAAACTGGCAAGCCTGAGATCATGGACGACCCAGATTTCGAACAAATATTTGAATCGATTTATAGACAAGAGCAAGCGGAGATCCTCGCAGAATTAGAACGTCGCAAAGGTGAAGTGCCTCCTCCTACCTTAAGCGATGTAGCCAAAAATTACACGAAAACAGCCGAATTTATTAAACAATATGTCTTTAATGATGAAGAAGATCCAAGTAAATCTGTCTCTGCTATGCGTGAAGCATTAGAAGTCATGTACACAAAGTACGTCGAACAAGTCACCGCTCTTCAATTGGAAGTGAATGCTGTTTCAGGTGAAGAATTCAAAAAATTATATGAAGCTCTCTTTGGTACTAAGGATCCGGAAAATCCGGATCTCCTAAGTGTTCTTGAACAACTTAAAGCGATGGATCCTCCTCCTGATGATATTATTAATCCTTTAGAAAAAGTTTTAACCATGCTTAAAGGAGCCCACACAGGCATAGGTAAAAATCCGGAAGATGTAGCCAATTTGACAGCAGAAGACTATATGCGAGCAGCGTCTTACCTAATCAATAAAGACCCGGATGGTAAGTTTAGCGAATATCTTCAGCAAGCAGGTGGTGCAATGGAGAATAAAACCAACAGTCTCAGTAATGAGGTAAAAGAGCAAAATCAAAAGGTTCAAGCTATGACGCAATATGCAACAACCGGTATCGAAACCTTATTTAAAATGCTTAAGACGATGATCCAAGGATGGCGTTAATGGCACATTTATTGCTAAGACTTAACAGTTAAAATAAATAAAAATCTTAAGATTATAAAATAAGGAAAAACTATGATTGATCCTTCTTCTTCCCTTAGTAGGTCATCTCCAATTAACTTAGATACTCCTGTAAAGGATACGACTGACCAAAATAATGCGGTGCGTCTTGGAAAAGGTCAAGCGGATGCTAAATTAGAGGAGGCTGCCCAAGAAGCACAAAATGAGTACTCTTTCGACATTGCTCCTCGCTCTTCTCCTCTTTCAAGAAATGAAAACGAAATAAGGAGTAAAATATATGCCCTTATTATTAGCCTCATCGATCTATTACAAGAGTACGGTGTAGCACAGACTGTTCTTATCCAAGGTCAAACAGAAAGAGTGAAGGCTGAGAATGAGAAACTAGCTCAAATTGTCATGCCTACCAAAGGTTCACCCGGTCGCTTGGGAGACGACACTGACGAAGCTAAAGCGGAAAGAAATGATTTTATGCAGTTTTTGAGTACTTTGCGCGAAAACCTACAAATCAAGAAAGGAGAAATAGAAGACTCCATCAAACTATCTCAATCTTATGCTACTAATACTCAAAACGTTACAAACTCTTTAACTGAATTTGCAGCCTCTTGGAATACGGTAGATCAAGCACTTCTTCGCTTAATAAACGCAATAAAAGGCACTTAAATTGAATAGGTTAGACTGAACTCATAAGCTTTACAGATTAATTAGCAAACTTTTTTAAATTAACAGAAAGGAGGACACTATGAAGGGTTCTCGTGGAACTAAAGAACAAATGAAAAAAGAGGCTTTGAGCTCAGGCCATAACCAACGCGAACAATTTGCCCAAGCATTTGGCGAAGTTTCTCACAAAATGTTTAAACAAGATATCACGCCTAAAGATGCGCTGGGAGTCAATAGTAATGTGTTAGAGAGTGTGTATGCGCAAGCTTACCGTTTATATAATACCGGAAAATATGTAGAAGCTGCCCACCTCTTTCGCATTTTAATCATGATGAATGTCATGGAACCTAAATATTTGCTAGGTTTAGCTGCTTGTTTTCACATGCTGAAAGAATATCAGAATGCCATTCAAACCTACACGATGTGTAGTGCTCTAGATCCGCAAAATCCCATTCCTTATTACCATTCCTCTGATTGCTTTATTCAAATGAAAGATTATCTATCAGCCATGATCTGTTTAGAAATGGCGGTGAGCCGCGCAGTCGATAAACCTGAATATGCAAAGATGAAAGAACGAGCTCTGCTGAGCTTAGAAAGTTTAAAAAAACATGTCACCTCTCATCCGGATGAAGGTCTTACAGAAGAAGAATCCCCTTAAAAACAAGGTGGACATGTCAAATTTTAATTAAAGAGGTCATACCTTATGGATTCTACGAGTAAAATAGATTCCCAAAGCGGTTTTTCAAATGTCAACTTCATTCCCGGTTCAACGGAAACAACACCCCCAGACGCATTAGCCGAAATCACGCTCAGCCCAGATGAACAAGTCTATGAATTAACAGACACGATGAGTAATATTGAAATTCCTACTCAAACATTCTCAACCTCTGATACTGACTATACAGCGCCGGTAGAATCTCCCGGCTTGCCTCCCCCTAAAAAAGATCTGCCTGATACTCCCCCTTACGGCAAAACTGAACAAAAAATTGTACAAGATTACTTTAAAACTAAAGTCGCTACAACTTTTGAAGAAGCGGGAATTCCCATGGATGAAGCTCTGTTTGAAGCGCTTTTATCGGATTCTCCTCTTCCTATTCAAGATCCTAAACAAGCCGAAAAAGCCAAATCTCTGTGGAAACAAAGTCTAGAAGCCACCCGTCAAGCGGCTAATCTTCCTGAAAATTGGACACCTCAATCTCCTAAAGCAGAGGACTGGACACCTTCCCTGGCTCCTCCTTATGATGAAGCCAAGCAACAAGAAATTAACCAGTATTATCATCAAAAAGTACAAGAGTATGTACAAGAAGACCTCACGCTTGAAGATCCTCCTTTTACCGAGGAAGAAATTGCTCTTCTAAACGAAATCATCAACACCCATAAAATCAATACAGAGACGACGCCTCAACGTGTGATAGATGCTTATATGGCGATTAACTTAGCAGCTAAAGCGAATACACAAAAAACATTTGGATTATCTACCAATTGGGTGGTGGAAACAAAAGATGCAGACATGTGGAGACCCATTAATCTCAATATTGTGAATCCACAAACAGTTGCTAAAGCGCGTGCGGAAGAAGTTGTCAACAACACGATACAAATGGTGCAGGATTTACAAGCAGCTGCGATGAAGTTCTTTGACAGCTTAGCTTCCAATGATGTGCGTCGTCCTGCAGCCAAGAATATGGTCACCGAGTTAGCTAAAGTCATTACTGAATTACAAGAGGTCTTACAAAAAGGACGTACAATTGATCTAGAGGGAAATAGAAACTTAAAAGAATATAAACAAGAAGTATCGGAAGATCGCATTGCCAATCTCGATGATACGCGTGCAGAGAATAGAAAAATGATTGCAAAACAGGAGAGAATGAGCAAGTTCTCTTTTGTCATGAAGATTGTGGGGCCTATTATTTCTGCTGTTGCGACCATTGCCGGGGCTTTATTAGCTGTCTTTACTTTCGGATTAAGCTTAAGCCTAGTCGTTGCCGGAGTGGCTGTAGGAATGGCGATGACAGCTTATTCTGCTGTTGATAGTGCTACAGGAATTACAGGAAAAGCTTTTCAAGCTTTCACAGAAGCGATTAAAAGCATGATGAGCAAGAGTCCGGAATGGATGCAATCCTTGGTTAAATTTGCCATCATTGCCGCCGCTGTCATGGTCTTAGCTGTGATTGCCGTTGCTGCTTTACCTGCTGCTGCTGCCGCAGCTGCCCAAACGACTGCTCAAATTGTGAAACAAATCATGTTGGAAGTCATTAAACAGCTTTCCATTAATATTATGACCATCGTCATTACGGCAAGTAACGTGGTGCCCGAATTAGTAGCCAACACAATGAAAGCGGCAGGGGCAAGTGAAGAAGCCGTTAGAGCGGCTCAAATCACTTCTATGCTCCTTCAAATGGTTTTAACCATGGCTGTCGCTGGTGCTTTAGGAAAAGCAAATGCTAGTGAGAAATCCTTTACAGATTCAGTGAAAGAATCCTTGCAAGGCATGTTAGAAACAGTCAAAGATCTCGCAAATAAAGTTAAAGACCTCGTCCTTAGTCTTAAAGATGGATTTATCGATACAGCTAAGCAAATGGCAGATGGTTTATTGAAAACTATCCAAGAGATGTCAAAAAAATTGACCGAATTAAGTTTAGCGAGTTTACCCGGTTTAAATGACATTAAAGGAGCTGTATTAAGCAGTTTAAACCAAGCTAAAGAAGCCGCTCAAAAATTGTTAACTTATCTGGAACAAGCGGCCGAAGCAGTGGGTAAAGCTAAAGACGCAGCTATTGAGAACGCTAAAATAGCTGCAACAGCGCTTCAAGAAGCTTTCAATAACGCAATGACTAATATTAGAACACTTTTAGATTCATTTAAAACAGCTTTGACGCAATTAGATCCCATCACTTCTATTCAAAACATGATGACAGAGTTTACAAAAAATGTGAAAGCTTTACCAGCCGATATGTATCAATCTTTAAAAGATATAACAGAAGGTTTTCTAAGTTTAGAGCTGTATGCCAAAGTTCTCAAATTATTAGAAGCTTCTGCTCCTGTTTCACGCGTGGTAAGTAGTTCAATTAGTGCAGCGCAAGCAGTTGAACTCTCTAAACTTTTAAGAGCGACAGCTGAATTAGAAAAAGAACAGCAAACCATTCAAGCGTTGATTCAATTATTACAACAGATGATGTCAAATATTGATCTTTCATCAGATTGGACACAATCTCTCCAAACAGATGTAGCAAGGCTTTATTCAGAATCGAACCGATCGATGATGAAATTAGCACAGTCTACACAAACACCGGCATAATAAGAGGAGGTACTATTATGGTCGATCACAATCAACAAGAAGACTATCAAGAAGTCAAAGCGACAATAGAAAAATTACTCCATCATAAAGAATTAGAAGTACCTCCTGATCAACGGAAATTGGCTGCAGATGTTTTAACTAAAATGTTGTTAGAAAATAAATCTCTTAAAGAAGCTTTAGAAATTTCTCCTAATGAAATAGAACGCATCTATCAACTCGCGTACAACTTATTTAAAGCAGGAAAATACCAAGATGCTTTATCTATTTTTCGTTATCTAAAACGTTTTGATCCTAGTCCTCCTCGTTATGCCTTTGCCATTGGCTCTTGTTATCATTTTCTAAAAGAGTATGAAAACGCCATCAAATATTATTTGGAGAGCTCTATCCAAGATCCTCAAAATCCCATTCCTTATTTCCATATCTATGATTGTGCGGTAAAATTAGGCCGTTCAGAGATGGCTTTAGAGGCTCTACAAGAAGCTGAATCTATTGCGAGTGACCAACCTCAATATACGCAACTCAAAACTAAGATTCAGTTGGAAATCGAACATATGAAGACTGTCCTCAAAGAAAATCAGTCTTCTACGACTTAAGTGAAACAAAGGGTGTTAGTATGGATATTTCATTCACCGACAAATCTTCTAGCTCTTATGAAAAATTTAATCATGATTTAGAACAAGAACAGTTGGCAAAGAGAAGTCTACAAGGTGCAGATAACGGTAAAGGCGCTCATTTAACGACAGATAGTTTAGAAACGCCTTTAGAAGTACTCATCAGTGTGCATAGTCAAGCAGCAGACTCTAACCAACCTTCGCTTGTTCCGCTTGCGCGCACAGCTTTTGAAGAGGAATCGCAAAAAACCGATCCGAGTCGTGACTATTATCTTCAACGTCGCGAAAGCCTTCCGCCTATGCTTAAACACAAATTGAATGAAGACGAGAAACAACCCTTAGAAGAAAGAGATCCTGATTTATTAGCGTTAGATGCCAGCTTACACCAAGAAGCCTATCTCGTGACTTTTGCCAATCAACTGACTCTATTAAAAGTAACCCCCGAGCAATTGAGCACGCATACACAACAAGAATACGCTCTGTTGAATCTGGTCCAACAAGAAACACGCGCAATGGGAGTCCAAACTCTACACGCGCTGGAACGCTACGTAGACTTATTAGGCGTGGATGCACCCGGTCGTGAAGCTTTACATCAAGTTTCCAATCAACTGAAGGAGAGCATCGCCTTTTTAAGTGTAATTAAGCCTTTTAAACAGAGTGACAATCAGTAGGCCATATGAAGCAAGATCAAGCGTCTCATAAACTCAAGCGCCTAGAGCGCCAGTTAACGGCAAGTGAAAAACTCTTGCAGACGCAATCCTTTACGCAAAAACAAGGACTCTTCTTGCAGACCCTAATGCGCTTTTTGAAATGGCAAACACAGTGGCATCTCACCGGCTCTCACGCGCGTTTGATTTTGTCTTGCCAAGCGGCGCTATGGGCGCAAGAAACTGAACAGAGTCAAGCGGGATTCATCGGCCCTACTTTGCAGCGGATCCACCAAGGAATGGCACGGATTATGCAACTCTCTTTAAGAACACAGGAACAAGAGAAACTCTCGTTATTGGTGCCCGGCATAGAATGGATCTCTCTAGGAACCTTCTATTTGACTGCTCACTTAGCGCATCAATGGAAACAACGTCTTCCCCAAACTGAGAGAGAAGAGGCACGCAAAGGACACCATTTATTGAGGGAGCTCAGCCTCACGTTTGTCTTGGGATCACAGGCAATCGAATCCGCTTTACAGGCTCTCACTCAAGGACTTAATTTAGAAAAAGAGAGCCAGAAACAGATAGAAGAAATCGGAATGGGCTTTATCTGCGTGTTGCTCATTCTGCTGAATACAGAACAACAAATAGAGGAGGATCACTTATTTGAATTATTGCAACAGCATCTAAAACCTACGCTCGCCTCTGTGAGACAAGGAGTAGAACAAGCACAAACGGAACACCTACTCGATGAGGCCATCACAACAGTTGTTCTCAGTCAATTGGAGGTCATTCATTATTTAATGGAGGGCCGCGAAAATCGCTTAGATGCTGTGAAACACGCTTTGCAAACCATTTTAGAAGCTTTTGAACTCTCTTATCCACAACTTGAACAAGACATGAACACGATCATGATGGTGTGTAATCAATTAAGTAAAAATTTAAATAATATTTTTTATAAACAAAGCAAAAACATTAATATAATAACACAACAAGTCGCATAACTAATTATTTAATAATATAATAAAGGACTTAAATTATGGGTGACATAAAATTAGAAGGCGCACAAGGTGATTTACCCTTTCTTCCTCTTCCTGGCGAATTAGGCCTTTTGAAAGGTAAGGGCGAAGCGCAAGACAAAAAAACGGTAGACAAACAGGACGCAAAAGCCCTTGAGAAGCTGAATGAAGCCAAAGCTTTGGAAAAAAGAGATGTGAGCAGAGAAGTAGATGTTTTGAGTGTGCGGGATGTAGAAGATGTGAGGGATATACCACAAGAAGATCCTCCTGCTGATCTGCCTAGTCCGCCTCTTCCTGATGCGCTAAAAACAGAGGGTGGCTCCCCGATAAAATTATCACAAACGGCTTCTTTTTCAAAGATATCACCTCTTAGTATAGCGATGGTCCTCTATACTGAAATCCGTCGTTTAAATACCCAAAATTGGACCACAGAAGCCAAATATGGCTTGAAAAATAGAGAAGAGTACATGTTATTCAAATTAGCCTCGATAGCCGCAACTTATCTGGCCGGTTTAGATAAGGCGGCAGGCCAAATGACACAAGCGATTGGGCAAGCAGCGTCGGGCTTAATTTCTTTAAGAGAAGTCAAAGTCATGGCGTCTAATGTAGGAAAAGCTCAAGAAGATTTTACTAAAGAAAAATCAGAAGTGCTAAAAAAATATAATAAATTAGCAGACAAGCCGGTTGATAAAGATGGAAACGAACTTGTTATACAAGGTGATAATCCAGATCAACCAGTTCCACTTCCTAAAGTTTTAAATGAACTAGAAAAAGCAGAGTTAGAGGCTAGCAAAAAAGCACTGGCTGAGATGAACGTAAATGAAGCCGGTAAAAAACGTGAAATCCAGATGCCTTTAGATCAACAAAACCAAGCGGTATCACGCGCACTGACAAGTCTCGTACAAGCTGCAACCTCTGCAACGGAAAGCGGATTTACTGTTGCCCAAACGGAAAAAGAAAGACAAGCAGGCCTATTGGAGACCGAAGCAAAATTAAGAGAATCGCTTTGGCAAAATGCTCAACAAGCAGCGGATAAAGATAAACAAGAACGCGATAAAGATAATGACACTTTCAAAAACTACATCCAAGCCGAATCGCGCGCTACCTCTTATGGTACGCAAGGATAAATCTAAAACCTTTCTCTGTGGTGATTCATTTAACCACAGAGAAAAAAATTGAGGTGAACCCTTTCTCTTTTGTTCTTCTCTGTGCTCTCTGTGTCCTCTGTGGTTATGAATTATTTAAATTTAACCACAGAGGACACAGAGAGCACAGAGAGATTAAAAAGATAAATTGAGAGCTTATCAAAAGCGAGGATACTTTTATGTTGAAAGAACTCGTGAATCAATTAGGTCATGAACTCTCCATGAAAGAGGACATCCTCACTTTAACCCCTGATCATACTCATTACACCATCCCTTTAGAGGATATTCAAGTCGAAGCCATTCAGCTGGAACACAGTTATTTGCTAAAGGGAATCATTGGCGATTGCCCCCAAGTCAATAAAGAAGCTTTTCTCATGCGTGTCATGGAAGCCAATTTATTTGGCAAAGGAACGAGAGGAGCTGCAATTGGACTCAATGAAGAAGGGAATCTATTGACGCTTTCGTTGGAGCTAGATTACAATAGTTCGTACAAAGATTTTAAAGACAGACTAGAAGATTTCATTAGCGTAATAGATTTTTGGCGAAAAGAAGCATTAAACCATCAATAAAATTTGCTATGCTTTTCTTAACTTAATAAGGATGGGTTATGGTTGCAAAATTAGTGGCAGAAGAAGGTGATCTCAAAGGGCTTAACCTCACTTTAGAGGATGGGGATATCTGGGTGATTGGACGCGATCCCGATGCTTGCCAACTTGTCATTCAAGATCCTCTCGTCTCACGTAGGCATTTTATTGCTCGTCGCACTCCAGAGGGAATCACTGTCGAAAATTTAAGTTCCACCAACCCTATTCAGGTTAATGACGAAGACTTGGGAAATCAGTCGCGCCTTTTACAGCAAGGGGATACGATTAAAGTAGGAAATAGCCTATTTCGCTATTATGAAGATGCTTCTGCTCACATTTTAGGTGAAGAAGGACTTCTTCAACAAGCTCCTGTAGCAACTCCGGAACGCTCTCTAGCCCCTGATGAAAAATATGAAGAATCAGCTGAAGACACCATTTTTGATGAAGAAGAAAACGCTCCTTTAGCTGAAATTAACTTTGGTTTAGTTGAAACGGGTCGTTGGCTCATGAAAGTCATTGGAGGTCCCAATAATGGAGCCGAATTTCATATGCAATCGGGCTACAGTTATGTGTTGGGAACCGATCCTCATAGTTGTGATATTGTCTTTCACGATACCAGCGTTTCTCGCCAACATGCTAAAATTACCGTAACAGCTGAAGATACATTGGTGATCGAAGACTTAAAAAGTCGTAACGGTGTTCTTATCGGCGGTTCGCCTCTCGAAGGTAAACAACCCCTTGAACCTAACGTCATTGTCACTTTAGGAACCTCTTCTTTCGTTGTTTATGACCGCGAAGGCGAAATGCAAACCATTATTTCTCCGCTTCTTCCCTCTATTGTCAAAGTTTTACAGCAAGAAGAAAAGCCTCGCGTGGAAGAAGTTGAAACATCTGCTCCTACACCAGACGTCGCTCCTACACCTGCTCCTTTGTCTGAAATTCATATTCCTCCAAAACATGAGCGTCATTATGGGCCTTTGATTCTGCTAGCCATTATTATTGGTCTGTTTATGCTCGCCGGCATGGGAGCCTCCGCCTTGTTTAAAGCAGCTCCTGTAGAAGTGGCTCCGCAAAAAAACACAGCCGAATTGATCCAACAGGCTTTACGTCCTTTTCCTGCAATTCGCTATACTTATCAAAAAGCCACAAATGGACTTCTTTTAATTGGACATGTCGCCACCGCAGCTGAGAAAAATCAATTACTTTACAATCTACAAGGACTAAAATTATCATCCGTTGATGATTCAGGAATTATCATTGATGAATATGTCTGGCAAGAAGTGAATTCTATCTTGGCTAAAAACCCTGCTTGGAAAGGAATTACAATTCATTCACCTGCAGCCGGTCAGTTTGTCCTTTCAGGTTACTTGCAAACACGCAAGCAAGCCGAGCAACTATCGGATTACATTAGCTTAAATTTCCCCTATTTAGATTTATTGAAGAGACAAGTGGTTGTCGAAGAAGATGTTTTGAATCAAATCAATGCATGGATCCAAGACATGGGCTTACGCAATGTGACAGCCAAAATGTCTAACGGAGAAATTTCTTTATCCGGAAACGCGCCGGGCGATAAACTGGATCAAGTCAATCAGTTGATTGCCAAAGTGAAAGAAATTCCAGGTGTACGCATTGTCAATAACTATGTCCGTACGCAAGCTCCGGAAATGGGCATTATTAATCTCTCAGATCGTTATCATGTAACCGGTGAATCTAGAGTGGGCAACAAGTACACAGTGGTCATCAATGGACGCATTTTATCTGAGGGTGATAATTTAGAAGGGATGGAAATCAAGAAAATTACAGCGGATACCGTATTTTTAGAAAAAGAGGGAACTAAATATCGTATTGATTACTAACCGCTAAAAGGTTATTAATAGAATAAATGACAAGTGAGGTGCATTATGTTTGGTTTAGAAGGCCAAAAAAAAGGAAAAGGAGAAGAACTTCTTTTTGATATTGAGAAAGAAATCAAGGAAGATCCGAATAAGGCGAGAGAAATCAAGCAACAAATCGAATCTCGTATTCAAAAGATTAAGGAAGTGCTGCGTACAGGAGACGATAAAGAGGTTTTCGATCGTCTAGGAACCTTGCTGCATGGCTATAACGCTCTTCTCAAAGTTTTCGCACGTGTGACAAATCCCCCTGTTAAAAAGGGTAGATAAAGCAAGATAGTTAAAGCAAAAGGATGGATATATGGATCTAGAAAAATTTGATGAATTTAAAGAAGATTTTGCTCTTTTTATCGAAGCTGGCTTTGTCGCTGTCAAACAATTAGATGAGATGAGTGCTACACGTATTTTTCAAGCGGCACAAGCGCTTAATCCCACGCATACTGCTCCGCGGCTAGGCATGGCCTATATTGCGTTGAACAAAATGGAACTTAAACAGGCCATGAAATTGTATGAAGAAATTCTTAGGGAAGAGCCGGATAATTATTTGGCACAAACCTTCTTGGGTATTTGCAATCTATTGACAAAAGGGAAGCAAGCAAAAGGCGAAAAACTCATTCACGAAGCGGCTGAAAAGTCAACAGATCCTACTGTTAAGAATTTAGCGCATACCGCTATAGAGTGGGCAGGCAAAGATCTCATGAAAAAATCCAAAGCGCCTTTCTTTGTCGGACAACCGGAAGACGAAGAAGAAGCAGAAGACAAAGGTAAAGATAAAAAATAACATAAGAATGTGTGGCGTAGACGCAAGAGATGATTTCGAAATCACCTCGTATAGGTTCACTGTGTACATAGACTATTTGCCATTTGTGCGGTAGCACTCTAACTGCATTAGCCCAGACCGAGCGCGTTTAGCGCTCGTTCTGGGATTTAACGCACAATATATTGCACTGCGGTTAGCAGTGCTACACGG
>JASBUW010000014.1 GCA_030147755.1 Parachlamydiaceae bacterium | reverse complement strand
GCCGGTTAGGCCTGTAGCGGAACGTGGGGAATCAATCCATAATAAAATGAGAGTCGCGGAAGCGACGACAGATATGAACGTCTCGTTAATCTATCGCTGCTACTGCAGCTCAATTATTTTTGCATTTTTAACCCCACGTTCCGCTACAGGCCTAACCGGCCTTTCGCTTCACGCGGGGCTTCCCACTTTTGATCGCTGCCGCGATTAGCTACAATTGTCCAAATTTCAGTTTGCGTAAGGTGAGTGAGTAATGTAAATTTACATCATCAATCATGAGTAGTATAATCATCATTTTCCTGTATGCCAAGTCTGGGCTTATGAAGTTTCACCCATTCCCTATCTTGTTTCTCGTTGTACTCAAAAATGGAAAAACACCCCACATCTACATTTCAGCAGGCAAGGTTTCTTTCAAGTGCTTTTGCACAATGCTTCTTTAGTGGTTTGTTATCTCTATTCTGGTGCTATGCAACGTTTAAAGACTAAGTTTGAATCAGAGTTAGCTCTTGAAACCTATGTGTTAAGCCATACGTTTGCTATTCCGGGATGGACGCGTATACATTGTGTAAAAGTTGCTGATCTCTATCAAACTCCTATGTATCTTTACCAAATCTAGTGTAATGTCGTTTTTAAGCGCTGTTATCTGATATAACGTTTCTTATAAGCAGCATTACGAGATAAAATTGAAAATCTTATCTTGGCGCATTGTTCAGTTACAATCTAGCAGAGTGTCAACTAGACTAGACAATAAACGTCTAAAAGTGTAAAGTCAAGATGACAAAAATGCGCAAAAAGTGCCAACTATAGAAGACAAAATGGACGAAACATGCTAGAAGAGCTTATACTCATTCATCAAGAGGTCATGGCCACATTGCCTGTGACATTTAGGCGTTACCTTTATCCTCACATTAATTGGAAAGCGCAAGGTTTGTGCGTCGTAGGGGATCGAGGAGTGGGGAAAACGACTCTATTATGCCAAGATCTCTTAGAACGCTATCAGACTCCGGATCGAGCTCTTTATCTCTCAGCTGATCATATTCTTGTTATCTCTTATGGATTAGTGTCTATTGCTAAGCATTTTTTTGCTCATGGAGGTGAAGCGCTCTATATTGACGAAGTACATAAATATCCTAATTGGTCGATTGAGATCAAAAATATTTTAGATACCTATAAGAAGAAACAAGTCATTTTTTCAGCCAGTTCTTCAATAGATTTACATCGCAGTAAAGGTGATCTTTCGCGGCGTGTAGTCTACCATCGGTTATTAGGTCTGTCCTTTCGAGAATACTTATCTTTATCCACCAATATTCAATTTCCTATCTTAACAATAGAAGAGATCTTAGAAAAGCATGTGGCTTTAGCTTCTCACTTCAAATCGATTCCTATTTTGAAATATTTTAAAGAGTATCTCAAATATGGCTATTATCCTTTTTTCTTAGAAGGAGTAGAGGATTATTTGTCAAAAGTACAGAATGTCATTGAGAAAGTGCTTTTTGAAGACTTAGCAGTCGTTTATAATCTACGACAAACCACTTTGCCTATTTTAAAGCGCATTCTCTGGCTTGTAGCAACCTCAAACGGGTTAATTCCCAATATTGATAAAATCAGTAAGAATCTTGGAATTTCACGCGAGATGGTCTATAATTGTCTCGATTATTTGAATAATTCCGGATTATTGAACGATATTTTTCCATCTGGAAAAGGAAATAGTTTAATTCGAAAACCAGGAAAAATCTATCTCAATAATACGAATCTTTTGTCTGCGATTCATGGATCATTGAAACTTGAAAATGATGTAGGAAGTATTAGAGAAACCTTTTTTATCAATCAAGTAGGAAGCCGATATAAAGTCTTGTTACATGATAAAGGGGATTTTTTAGTGGATAATCAATATGTCATTGAGGTAGGCGGTAAAGGGAAAAATGATAAGCAAATTCGAGGAACAAAAGAAGCTTATTTAGCAATTGATGATATAAGTATTGGCTTTAGTCATAAAATTCCTCTTTATCTATTTGGCTTATTATACTAATATTTAGTTTTGAAATTTAACAAATTTTGTTTTTTTTATGTTATTTAATTAATTTAAAGGAGAATTATGAATTACTTATCGTCTGTTAGTTCTTATATCGACCCGGTTATTAATTTCTTTGATTATCAGACGTTAAAAGGTTTGACTTCTTTACAAAAGAAAATCGCTGTTGTAGCTGTAGTGATATTTACTTCTTTGGTGGTAGCTGTAATCTATCGATTTTGTTCTTCAAGAGTCATGCATAAAAGAGTGCAAGTTTTATTACATAAGGGAGGAGAATTAAGGCAACAGCGCGAATATTCAAAAGCTTGTGAGCAGTTTAAAAAGGCTTTAAAAATAGACCCTAATCACGCGGGGGCTTTAAGAGATTATGGTGAAGCTTTGAGAATGCAAGGTAAATATGCAGAAGCTTGTGAGCAGTTTAAGAAGGCTTTACGAATAGATCCTGATGATAGATATATTTTAGGGAGTTATGGTGAAGCTTTGAGAATGCAAGGTAAATATGCAGAAGCCTGTAAACAATTTGAGCAAGCGTTAAAGATAAATCCTGATGATGCGTTTACTTTAGCAAGATATGGTGAAGCTTTGAGCAAACAAGGTAAATATGCAGAAGCTTGCGAGCAATTCGAAAAAGCCTTAGAGATAGATCCTGATGACGCATTTGCTTTAAGAGGTCGAGAGAAAGTTTTGAGAAAGCAAAATGGAAATATATAAAACGTGCATCATTCGATTTATTATTTGACAAAAAATAAGAAATTGATTAATATAGAGTTATATTCATTAATCATGAGTCGAACCATGAGTAGTATAATCATCATTTTCTCTTAAAGAACAACGTCTCCTTTTTTCGAAAGAGAAGTTGTTTTTTGTCTAAAGAACGTGAACCATCACGCTTCTACTAATTCATTTATCGCGTTGAACGCTACGATATTTTAAAAATTGTGAATGATTTAGAGGATACTCTCATGTCTCGGTTTAATTTTTTGATTATTTTATTGATTGGTTTTGTAGACCATATGGGAATTGGATTGGTCTATCCCGTTTTTGCAGCTCTATTTTTTGATCCTCAACAAACGATTTTACCCTTAGAGGCTTCATCGGCTTATCGAGGTGCGATGTTAGGGATTTTGTTGGGATTAACACCCTTAACGCAGTTTTTTAGTGCGCCGCTTTTAGGCATGTTTTCTGACAATCATGGGCGGCGTCGAGCTCTCATTTTGGGGATCGCGATTGGATGTGTAGGTTATGCATTAGCGATTTTGGGAATTTGGACAAATACGTTGTGGCTTTTGTTTGCTTATCGCATTTTAGTCGGGATATCAGATGGAACAGCAGCGGTTGCACAAGCAACCATTGCCGATTTAAGTACAGATGACAACAAAGCGCGGCGTTTTTCTTTGTTAAACTCCAGTTTGGGATTTGGATTTACCATAGGACCTTTTTTAGGGGGTAAATTGGCTAATCCAGATGTCGCTAGTTGGTTTGGCTATGCCACACCGTTTATGGCAGCTGGCTTGATGTGTTTGATGAATTTCATCATGGTCAGCTGGAAATTTCCTGAAACACGCCAATTTTCTAAAAAGGCTTCTTTTAATTGGAAAGATGATCTTTTTAGCGTACACAAAGTGTTTTTATGGAAGAATTTAAGATGGCTCTTTTTGGCAGGCTTTGTGTTTACTTATGGGTGGTCATTCTTTTCAGAGTTTATTCCCGTGTTGTTGAGTCAACGCTTTGGATTTACGCCTAATGATGTAGGGAATTATTATGCTTTCTGCGGGGCTTGTTATGCTTTTAGTGCAGGAATTGCGGCTGCGCCTTTATTGAAAAGATTTGCTCCGGAAAAACTTGTCGTGTGTGCCATGTTTGGAAGCGCTTGTTGCATGCTTGCCATACTTATTTTCACTTCGGCAGGACATATTTGGTGGATCGTGGCTATTCTCATGTATTTCTTAGCGATTGTTTATCCTACAGCGACGGCGATTGTGTCGGATCGCGCGGATCCCGATTGCCAAGGAGAAGTATTGGGAACTTATCAGTCCGTACAAGCGTGTGCGATGGGATTGAGTCCTCTCATGGTAGGATCAGCGGTTGGAATGTATCCCGAGCTGACCGCTTGGGGAGGCGCAGTGGCTATGGTATTAGGAGGCTGTGCGTTTTGGAGAGCTAGTCGTTTGCTTGTAGGTAAACAGAAATGGGAGCAAGTGGCTTCTAGTGAATGAAAATTCCTCTCGTATAGGTTCATTGTGTACATAGACTGTTTACCATTTGTGCGGTAGCACTCTAACTGCATTAGACCAGACCGAGCGCGTTTAGCGCTCGTTCTGGGATTTAACGCACAATATATTGCACTGCGGTTAGCAGTGCTACCCGGAATCTGAATAGTTGCACTGCTAACCGCCATACTATTACACACATCTTTTGCTTGACAGAGAGTAATTGTGTCACGGTAGTGACAACCCTCTCAGTAGCCCAGAGTTAAG
>JASBUW010000012.1 GCA_030147755.1 Parachlamydiaceae bacterium | reverse complement strand
GTAGTTGGTCAAAGTATACTTAAAAAGACTGGTTTTATCTGTGCGGTAGCACTATCACTGCATTAGCCCAGGGCGTGTCTTAAAATGATAGCGCCCTAGATTCGGAATTCTTTTGCCCTCAGTTGAACTTTCGGTTTGAGGGCAATATTAAACCAATATTGCCCTCAAACCGAAAGTTCAACTGAGAGCAAAATAATCTCGAAGCTAGGATGCTAGCATTTTTAAGACACGCCCCAGACCGAGCGCGTTTAGCGCTCGTTCTGGGATTTAACGCACAATAATTGCACTGCGGCTAGCAGTGCTACACGGACTCTGAATAGTTGCACTGCTAACCGCAGTGCTCATGGAATGGCTTTTTTCCCAGAACGAGCGCTAAACGCGCTCGGTCTGGGCTAATGCAGTGATAGTGCTACCGCACAAATGGCAAACAGTCCATGTACACAGTGAACCTATACAAGTCTACGCTACAAACGCTAGGTTCATGACATGCGGGCCCAAGCTTTCACATTTTTTCAATGCGCTGTTTGAGCAGATCATTCACCAGCTGCGGAGAAGCCTTTCCACGACACAATTTCATGACTTGGCCCACTAAGAAAGCGAATGCTTTATCACGGCCTGCTTTGTAATCCATTACAGATTGCCCATTTTCTGCTAAGACTTGGTCCACATAACGTTCAATCTCACCTTGATCATTCAAAGTTTGATAATCGGGATTACGCGCCACAATATCTGCAGGATCTACGCCAGGGTGTTCCACCATTTCATCTGCGACACTTTTCGCAATACGCCCTGTGATCGTTCCTTTGTCAATCAAATTGATTAAAGACGCGACATGCTCAGGCTTAATCCCAACGGATAATAAACTTTCTCCCGTGTCTTTCAAGCGACCGGTGAATTCGACTAAAATCCAATTAGACAAGCTTCTTGCATTTGTGCAGTTTTTCAAAGCTTCTTCAAAATAATCAGCTAAGGCTTTATCGCTTGTCAGAATGAATGCTTGATGTTGCGATAAATTCAACTCGCGTACATAACGGCGCTCCCGTTGAAGCGGCAGTTCAGGCAATCCTTGACGAATGTCTTCAATATAAGCATCTGTCAAAATAATGGGCACCAAATCAGGCTCAGGAAAATAACGATAATCATCCGCTGTTTCTTTACGACGCATCAAAACCGTTTCTTTCTTTTCGGGATCCCAGCGATACGTGGATTGTTGGATGACTTGCTCATGGGGCACATGGGCGTGTTCTAGATAAGCTTCAATTTGACGATGAACCTCAGACTTGATCGCCAATTCCATGAAGCTGAAAGAGTTCATGTTTTTGATTTCAATCTTGTTGCGTAATCCCGTTTCTCCTTTTGGGCGAACAGAGATGTTGGTGTCTATACGCAAAGATCCTTCTTCCATATTACAATCTGAGGCATCAATGTATTGTAAAATGGCTTTGATCGCCATTGCATAGGCTACGGCTTCATCCGCAGTATGAATACAAGGTTCAGACACAATTTCAATCAGAGGGCAGCCTGCACGATTGTAATCGACGCCTGCAAAAGTGGAAAAATGCTTGAGCATACCGGCATCGTCTTCTAAATGCACGCGATTCACAGCGAAGCTTTTTTCTTCTCCTTTGACCTCTGCGACGATTGTTCCACCCTTGACAATGGGTTGGTCATATTGCGTGATTTGGAAATTGCGTGGACTATCAGGATAAAAGTAAGATTTGCGGTCAAATTTGCTGAATTTGGCAATTTCTGCTTGAATGGCGCACCCAAATTGCACAGCTTTACGCACAGCTTCTTTGTTCAAGACAGGCAATGCACCGGGTTGTCCGGTACATACTTCTGTAATATTGGTATTAGGATCGTCCCCAAAGTGATTGGGCGCGCTGCTAAAAAGTTTTGACTTTGTATTCAGTTCAACGTGAATTTCAAGTCCAATGACAGCTTCCCAATTTTCATGAGAAGGATGGGTGTGTTTATGACTCATGGAGTGACCTCTTCATTGACAAATTGTGGAATCGCATGTTGAAAGGGCAAAACTTTTTCCAAAATATGGGCAGCATTTAAAACCAATCGATCTTGCTTTTGAGGACCAATCAATTGCAATCCTAAAGGTTTGCCATCGCCGGTCAAGCAATTGGGGACACTGACAGCGGGTAATCCTGCTAAGTTAATTCCAATGGTATAAATATCCTCTAAATACATTTGTAGCGGATCTTTAATCGCGCCAATCTCAAAAGCAGCAAAGGGCGAAACGGGTGTAGCAATTAAATCGCATTTATCAAAGGCGGCCTTATAGCTGCGCAAGATCAAGGTGCGGACTTTTTGCGCTTTGCGATAATAAGCATCTTGGTAACCAGCAGAAAGCACATAAGTTCCTAGCATAATCCGTCTTTTCACTTCAGGACCAAATCCTTCTTCTTTAGAAAAGTCATAAACCTCTTCTAGCGTATGTGCGCGTGGAGAACGCTGTCCGTAGCGAATTCCATCAAAACGGGCTAAATTTGTAGAGGCTTCGGCTGTAGCTAAAATATAATAGACCGCGACAGATGAATTGAGAATGCTGAGATCTACTTCGACAAGGGTGGCGCCTAATTGTTTCATCGTGTCGAGCGCGCGTTCAAATGCTTGACGAGGTTCTTGAGCAAGCTTTTCTAGAAATTGCCAAGGTACTCCAATACGCATCCCTTGAATAGAATCTTTGAATTGCGTCAAATACGCTTCGGGTCCTTCTGCAATGCTCGTGGAATCTTTCGGACAATGACGTCCCAAAATTTCCATTAAAAGAGACACATCGGCTGTGGTATTTCCAAATGAACCGATTTGATCTAAAGAAGATCCATAAGCGATGAGTCCATAGCGTGAAACACGCCCATAAGTAGGTTTAAAGCCTACAACACCACAAAAAGAAGCTGGTAAGCGCACAGAGCCGCCTGTATCGCTTCCTAAAGCAAGAGGACATAAACGTCCTGCCACGGCAGCA
This sequence comes from Parachlamydiaceae bacterium, assembly GCA_030147755.1. Taxonomy (GTDB): domain Bacteria; phylum Chlamydiota; class Chlamydiia; order Chlamydiales; family Parachlamydiaceae; genus JASBUW01. The sequence goes on along the minus strand of JASBUW010000012.1, from coordinate 8,510 downwards.
GCAGATCCGCCGGAAGATCCTCCCGGCGTGCATTTCAAATTCCACGGATTATGTGTCTTTTGCAACGCAGAATTTTCTGTGGAAGATCCCATGGCAAACTCATCCATATTGGTTTTGCCGATCAAAACAGCATCTTCCGCCAACAAAAGGTCAATGACAGTCGCTTGAAAAGGAGAACGAAAATTGGTTAAAAATTTAGAGGCGCAGGTAGCCAATTCTCCCTTCACTAAAATATTGTCTTTAATCGCAATGGGAACACCCGCTAACTTACCTAAAGGTTGCTTATTTGCTCGTTTTTTATCCACTTGTTCCGCTTGATAGAGCATTTTGTCTTCATAAACTTTTAAGAAGGCTCCAATCTGATTTTCATATTTAGCAATACGATCTAGGTAATAGCGTGCAATAGAAACAGCAGTGCGTTCTCCACGCAAAAATTGATCGCGCGTTTCAATAGCCGATTGTTTATACATGTATCCTCTTATTGTTGTTTAATGACGGGTGGAACACGAATCATGCCGCCAATATGCGAAGGGGCATTAGCTAAAAAAGTTTCTCGATCTAAAACTGCTCCCACTTCATCTTCTCGCATGACATTGGCCATGCCTTCTAAAACATGATTACAAGGGGGGACATTTTCAGTATCAATTTGCTGCAGCTGCTCAATATACTCCAAAATCTGCTTTAAATCTTTTAACAAAGATTCTTGTTCTTCTTCCGTACAATCAATGCGGCACAGTTGCGTCAGTTTTTTAATGGTCTCTTTATCTAAATCGGCCACGTTTACCTCTAAAATTTATCTATCCTAAATGACGAACATTCTAATCAGGAGAAGTAAAATATGCAAGGATTGGTGACAAATAGCGGCAATTTGCGTTATAAAAAACGGCTTGATTTTTAAATTATAATAAAGTAAAATGAGCAATCAATTTAATTTTTATAAAAGGTTGATGTATGCAAATTAATAACAATTACTTAGAAAATAAATTTATTGGAGAATTAAAAAACATTGTTTCTCCTATTAAAAAATTTATTCAAGATAATGTTAATTTAATTGCTTTAGCTGTTTTCAGTGCGATTGGCTTGCTGGCATTTGTTAGTTATCGCATTTATGTAAAAAAGAAGAAAGCGCAGAAATTGAATAAACAAAATTTTAAATTTGATGGTCCGCCACCACAAAATAATCAACAGCCTGTAGGCAAGCTGAAGGCTTATAAAGCTGATCCCGATCGCTTACAACCAGACCCAAAACCTGCTCAACCACCACTACCGGTTAACAACAATCACTTATGGTCTCAGTTAGGTAAACCTCAACCTCAACCTCAAACTAAAACTCAAATCCAAGCTCAAGATCATCATACTGATGCCAAAGAAAAAGAAGTTGCTGTGAATCCATATGGAGCGGTTAATTTTTTTAATGATCCAAAACCTGCTCCACTATTTGGTAATAACGATCATTTACGGGCTCCCTTAATGCCTCAGTTTGAAAACTTCCAACCTCAACCTCAAACCCAAGATCAAGCTCAAGATCATCATACTGATGCTAAAGAAGTTGTTGTGAACCCTCCTGCCGTACTTAACCTTGTTAATGATCCAAAACCTGCTCCACAACAACCAGTTCCACAACAACCTGCTCCACCACCGGTTATAAAAAATGCATCATGGCTTGAATTGGCAGGACCTCGTGTTCAAGATGATTATGAAACCGTCAAAATGGCGATTGAAAACGATCCTGAAGCATTTAAATTTGCTTCTGATGGTTTAAAAAATAATCGATTCCTTGTTCAACTAGCTGTTAGCAAAAAGGGTTCATTGCTTGAATTGGCAGGACCTAAACCTCAAGATGATTATGATACCGTCAAAGTGGCGATTGAAAACAATCCTGAAGCATTTAAATTTGCTTCCGATCGTTTAAAAAATTATCCGGCCCTTGTTCAACTAGCTATTAGCAAAAAATGATGCATTTCATGCGTTCATAAGCAGAAATCTCGCACAATGAGTTGTGGACATGGTGGACGACGTGGACAAATGTGGACATAAAGCTTTTCATTATGTCTACAAAGTCCACGTCGTCCACTCCTGTCCACTTGTCCACTTTCTCAGCCTTAAATTGTTGCAACAATATTCAATTCACTCATTTCTATACGCGATTGTTTCCTAACAAACATATTAATGAAATTTTAAATATTATTTAAAATATTAGTTAACAAATCTAAACAACATCTTTAAAAACATTTAATAATAAATCAATAGCAATTTGTTAAAATTTATCTTTTAAATAATTTTTATAAAATTAAATAAAAGGTAAAAAAATGAGTTCAATTAATAATTTTAATCAAATAGAATGGCAAAATCGATTCTTTGATTCTTTAGATCAAGTGATTTCTTTTGAAGAAGAAATCGTTCAAACGCAAGAGTTAGATGCCCCTTTATTTCAAAAAGGCTTGAGAGAAAATCATGAAAAAAAGGTACATCAAGTAGCTAAAGATCTTTTTGAGAGCGAATTCACGCCAGAAGAATTAAAGCATGTCTGTTTTGCTTATACGGGCAGTGATGGAAGACAAGAGAAATTAAGCCCTTATTCGTCGCCAACTGAGCTTATGTTAGTTGTAAGAAAACAAGAAGATTTGAGTAGTGAGCTTATTTTAAGTGTAAAAGAGAAAGTGAAGGAATTAGTCAAGCGTTATCCTACGCTTTTTTATGCAGAAGTGGAAGTTAAATGTCTAGAAACAGATAAGCTCATGACATTTAAAACTGTTAAAGAAGAACGGCCTTTTCCAACGCGTGCGCTTGATGCGCGTTATTTGATTGGAGAAGATAATCTTTTCCAAGATTATAGAATTAATTTTTTTCAAGAATTAAACCATCTTTCTAATAATCAATTACTTAAAAAGTTTGCGAGGAATGCTGTTAGACCTACTGTAAGTGTATTAAGTAAAACGTGTGCTGGCCAAGATACAAGCCATGTTGATGTACAAATGGGAACTTTAAGTTATTCTACATCAGAGAAAATGGCTAAAAAAGCCACGAAGTATCCTTTCTTACGCGCCCTGCAGTATAAATTAGCAGACCATATTTGCAAAAAGGTACAGCAAGGAAATTTGAAAGAAGAAGAATTTCTACAACTGCCTGCTTCAATAGTCGAGCGCATTCAATGGTTGGCAGACAAACACTTACTAAAGATGAGACCACAGGAAGTACAAGATATTCAAAAAGCTTATGTAGGTGCTTTAATTTGGTTTGGACAGGCTCAAAAGAATTTTGAAGTGAATAAGCAAAAGGTAACAGCGGCTCCTGCGCAAGAAATTCAGCAGATTGCACAAGAAATTAACAAATTCTGCAAAACAGCTGCATTCTTCGCTTAAATTCAAGAGCTGTAATGGCTTATCGATTTGTAAATAAAGTGAACATAATCAAATTTTATAAATTTGATATGTTCGCTTTGTTTAATCTTAGTTTACAAATTTATTAAAGTTTAAATTTATTAAATATTAACATAACTTTAATTATTTTTATTAATCAATATATTATAATTTAGTCAAATTAAAATTATAATATAGGTTGGTTATGAAACTTGAAATAGATGTAAATAGTTATTCTAATAAACATGTTATAGAAACTCATGCTGTGCAGTCAAAATCTAGAAAGAAGCCTGAAGTAGATTCAAAGATTCAGGTATTTAAAAACCAGCAGATTGAGACAGATTCCGAGGAAAAAGTCATACCTCTAAAATCTGCTTTGAAGAAAAAAAAGGTTCAATGGAAAGAACATCAAAGTATACGTATGCATAAAGGTAAAAACTGGATGCAAACTTCCGTTGCTCCTACGGAAACTGTGCGAAAAATTGCAGAAGACTATCTTGTAGGAGAAGAAAAGGTCATTAAAAAAGATAAAAAGCACAGTCATCATGATGCGCCTAAACATGGTTCAAATTACTTGACGTTGGAACAAATTGCAGATCTTGGTCAATGTCTTCCTAAGATGAACCAGATGCAACTAAAGCAGGTTTATCGTAGTTTGTATACAAAAGCGTGGGCTACTTATCAATTAAATGATCGGGAAGTCTTTAATTTTGTAGACCAACATCTTTGCAAATGTCTTTCACGTGCAAACAATAATACTTTAAAAGAAATTCATAGTTACTGGCATGAAAATGTTTTGGCTGCTGATCAATCAGTGGATCAGAAATCTTGGAAATTTGCAAACCATTATTTTCAACAAGCTGCAAATGAAATCAATTTTAGAGTTGATCAAGCTGCCATTCAATCGAGAGCAGTTTACAGCAGGCATCGTTAGATCTAGTGCTTTGTTTCATTAGTTTTCAAATGAATGGGTAATACGCGCAAGCGCTTGGAGGCTCCAAGCGCTTGCGCGTATTACCGAAAATCACTTTAAAAAGCTTCAGTTGACGCCATTGACTGAACTTATACGATAATGAAATAATGGCTTCCCTTAAAAGTGAATTCCTATATCTTCCTTTGTAAAAGCATTTACCAAGGAAGAATAATGAAAGCGACTATTATTTGGTTTAGGCGCGATTTGCGCTTAGAGGATCAGCCTCTGCTGCATGCAGCTTTGGATAAAGGAAATCCGATTATTCCCGTTTTTATATGGGCTCCTGAAGAAGAAGGGAAGTGGGCGCCTGGAGCAGCGAGTCGTTGGTGGTTGCACCATTCTTTAAAAAGCCTACAGCAAGATTTAGCACAGCTTGGATTATCTCTGATTATTCGTCGACAACCCACTTTAAATGCGTTAATTGATATTGCGAAACAAGCAAACGCTGATCTTGTGCTTTGGAATCGTTGCTACGAGCCACAGATCATGCAACGAGACGCTTTTGTGAAAGCAGAGTTGCAAAAGCAGGGAATTCACACGCAAAATTTTAACAGTTCTTTGTTATTCGAACCCTGGACCATTTTCAATAAAAAAGATAAACCTTTTCAAGTATTTACTCCTTTTTGGAAGCATTGCTGCGGGCTAAAAGTGCCCGAAACACCGTTGCTTAAGCCTATCAAGGTGTGGGAATATTCTGGACAAATTGAAACGCTCTCTATAGAAAAACTGGAGTTGCTGCCTAAAATTCCATGGGATATCGAATTTGAAGAGTATTGGCGTCCAGGTGAACAAGGAGCTCAAGCGCATCTGCAGCGCTCTTTGCAACAAGTGATTGAAAGCTATTCTCAAAACCGAGATTATCCAGAGAGACGTGGTACAACGGAATTATCGCCTCACTTACATTTTGGCGAACTATCGCCTCGCTTTATTTGGCATGCTATTCGACAAACTTTAGGCGCTGGAGAAGGTGCGACCAGTTATGTGCGCCAACTGGGATGGCGCGAATTTGCCTACCATTTATTATATCATTTTCCTCAAACACCAGAGGAACCTCTACGTGGACATTTTACTGCTTTTCCTTGGAAAATGAATACAGCTTTCCTACAAGCTTGGCAGAAAGGACAAACGGGTTATCCGCTTGTAGATGCCGGCATGCGCCAATTATGGCGGACAGGGTGGATGCATAATCGTGTGCGCTTAATTGTCAGCTCTTTTTTAGTGAAACATCTTTTGATTCCTTGGCAAGAAGGCGCTAAGTGGTTTTGGGATACGCTAGTGGATGCGGATTTAGCGAATAATACGATGGGATGGCAATGGATTGCCGGATGCGGAGCTGATGCGGCTCCTTATTTTCGCATTTTTAATCCTGTGGCGCAAAGTGAAAAGTTTGATGAAAAAGGAGAATATATTAAAAAATGGGTTCCGGAAGTACGAGCGCTTTCGCATCCTTGGGTGCATCAACCCTGGGAAGCTCCTGAAGAGGTATTAAAGCAGGCAGGAATCACATTAGGAGTGACTTATCCTTATCCTTTGGTCGATCATACGCAAGCCCGCATGCAAGCTTTAGCTGCCTATGCGACTCTTAAACAAAATGTGTGAGAAGATGGATAAAAAAACAATTTTACTGACAGGTGTAACGGGGTATATCGGGGGGCGTTTGCTAAAAGTTGTTGAACAGCGCGACGATCACGTACGTTGTCTTGTGCGCGAACCCCTTCATCTGCAAGATCGCCATGATCCACGTACACAAATTTTTAAAGGAGATGTTTTAGATAAAGCTTCTCTGTTAAAAGCGATGCAAGGTGTGGATGTGGCGTTTTACTTAGTCCATTCCATGGGATCAAAACGCGATTTTTCGCAGCAAGATCGGCTAGCTGCGCAACATTTTGCAGAAGTCGCGGCAGAGTGCCAGGTGAAAAGAATCATTTATCTAGGGGGATTAGGAGATAGCCAAGATCATCTTTCTCGCCATCTCAAAAGTCGACAAGAAGTAGGAACTTGTTTGCGAGAGTATGCAAAAGGTGTGCAAGTGTTAGAATTTCGTGCTTCCATTGTCATTGGATCAGGGAGCTTATCTTTTGAATTAATTCGTGCTCTTTGTGAACGATTGCCTATTATGATTACTCCGCGTTGGGTATGGACATTGGCGCAACCCATTGCAATTCAAGATCTGCTTACTTATTTGTCTAAAGCGATTGATATTGAAATAGAGGGATGTCAAATTTTTGAAGTTGGAGGTAAAGATCAAGTTTCTTATGGAGGCATTATGCAAGAATATATGCAGCAGCGCCATTTGAAGCGTTGGCTATTGCCTGTGCCCGTTCTCACACCTTATTTATCGAGCTTATGGCTAGGATTAGTGACTCCTGTTTATGCGCGTGTGGGACGCAAATTAATTGAAAGTGCCAGTTTTCCTACAGTTGTCACTGATGAAAAAGCGGAGCAATTATTTCAGGTGCATCCGATGGGTATTAAAGAAGCCATTGCGGTCGCTCTTGCTCATGAAGATCAAAAATGGGCAGAAACGCATTGGTCTGATTCTCTATCCTCCTCAGGAGGAGTTTTACCCAATTGGACAGGTGTGCGTTTTGGTAATCGTTTGATTGATAGTCGAACAGTTGAAGTTTCCGTGCAACCGCGTGAAGCTTTTATTCCGATTCGACGTTTAGGAGGGCAAACAGGATGGTACTACGGAAATGCCCTTTGGCATATCAGGGGATTCTTAGATTTACTTGTAGGGGGAGTAGGCCTTAGACGTGGAAGGAAACATCCAGATAGTTTAAGAGTGGGGGATTTCCTAGATTTTTGGCGCGTAGAAGCGATCGAGCAAGATTATCTTTTGCGTTTGCGAGCAGAGATGAAGCTACCGGGACGAGCCTGGTTAGAATTTGTTGTAGAGCCGACGGCGCATGGTGCTTTGATTCGTCAAACGGCTATTTTTGATCCTGTCGGCTTATTTGGTCTTTTCTATTGGTATATGCTTTATCCACTGCATCATTTTTTATTTACAGGGATGCTCAAAGCGGTTGCTAAAAAAATTGAAGAATCAAAGCCTATTTCTAAAAAAAATCATTGATTTTCGAGAAAAAAAATTTGAAACTTAATGAAAGAATGTGAGGAGTCAAATCTATGAAAATTTTGGTCAGTGGAACATCCGGTTTAGTCGGTTCGGCTTTAGTGCCTTTTTTGACCAAATGTCAGCATGAAGTATATGCTTTAGTGCGTACACGTGCGGATTTGCATCCAAATGAAATCGCTTGGGATTCTCAACGTGGCGTGGTAAGTCCAGCTTTGTTAGAAGGATTAGATGCGGTGGTCCATTTAGCAGGTGAATCGATTACAGGGCGCTGGACAGCAGAGAAAAAAAAGCATATTTATGATAGTCGTGTTCAAGGCACACGTTTGCTTTGCCAGGCATTAAGTCAATTACAGAATCCGCCGGCAGTTTTTGTATGTGCATCAGCCATCGGCTATTATGGTAATCGAGGAGATGAAATTTTAACAGAGCAAAGCAATAAAGGAGAAGGGTTTCTCTCAGATGTTTGCGCAGAGTGGGAAGAAGCTACACGACCGGCAGCTGAAAAAGGAATTCGTGTGGTCAATTTGCGTTTCGGGGTTATTTTAAGTCCCAAGGGTGGAGCTCTTAAACAAATGCTTCCTCCTTTTCAATGGGGTGTAGGCGGGCAAATGGGACCTGGAACACAATATATGAGTTGGATAGCACTTGATGATGTCGTCAAGATTATTGATGAAGTTATTCAACAATATAGGGTGGCTGGTCCTGTCAATGTCGTGAGTCCACATCCTGTCACGAACGCAGAATTTACAAAGACTTTAGGACGCGTTTTGCATCGACCTGCTTTTTTAAACATGCCGGCTTTTGCAGTCAAATTAGTTTTCGGAGAAATGGGAGAAGAGCTGTTGTTGAGCAGTGCACGTGTGCAACCTAAAAAATTGGAGCAAATGGATTTTCAATTTACTTATCCTGATTTAGAGGGGGCTTTACGGCATTTATGTGGTTAACCTTGAATAGAAGTCTAAGGAAACTAGAAACCCTAAATGGGACTTATAAAAGTATAGGTTCACTATGTACATAGACTGTTTGCCATTTGTGCGGTAGCACTATCACTGCATTAGCCCAGACCGAGCGCATTTAGCGCTCGTTCTGGGAAAAAAGC
>JASBUW010000074.1 GCA_030147755.1 Parachlamydiaceae bacterium | reverse complement strand
TAACTAAAAGAACCCCTCCTCTGTCCTCTGTGGTTAATTTATTAAGTTTTATCACAGAGGACAGAGGAGGGGTTCTTTTAGTTAATTAAGCTTGTACAGCGACGTTTTGAGATGCTTCTTTTGTGCGAGAAATCAAAAATTTTTCTTCAAACATATCTGGATTATTCACCACAAAATTGCGAAAAACTTGAGGACTTGTCCGCTTAGCATTAAGCTGAATTTTGACTTCTTTATCCAGTTGATATAAATTTTGCCAAGTCTTAATGCGTGCCCATATCCCTCTATAAAGTGCTGTACCGAAAGAGGTATAGCCTTGAGCAGGACGGTCTTCTTTATCCATCAGCTTGGGTAAGACTGTTTTGGCTTCAGCTACTTGTAAGCAATAGGCGATCAAATAAGAACAGAAGAAACTTTGGGGCTTCATGAAATCCATGGGCACCCCATTCTTCATATCGTGGTACTGCTTCATGTAACGATATTTCGCATATAAACCAAAAGAACGATCAAATAAGAGAGACTTAGCAGCCAACTTGATCGAATATTTGGCTGTCGTAACTTGATCTGCTGGAAGAGCATCTCCCTCATTAGGGTTCAATTCTGTCGCAATTTTTTTGATCACTTTGACAGCTCTTTTCGCGAGATCTTGATCTTTCATACGCACCACTAAGTATTCATTTCGCTTTAAATCGCCTTCTTCAGGTAAGGCAAAACGCTTATCTTCTAATCCAATGATGCGGATTTCATCTTTGTTGCCAGAAGGCCAAGCCGCTTCTGCAATTTTTCCATCGCCTACATACATCGCGACATGGGAATAGTGCATGCCTTCTCTTTCTTTATTTCCAGATAAGAAGAAGTGTTGTACTTTTTGTGCAGTCACAATGCTATTATGATTCTCTTCATGAATTTTCTTGATGATCAAGTCACCGGGTTGCAATTGCTGTTTTAGAGTATCGACATCGTAATCCAGTACTTTCACATTTCGGTTTTTTAACTTGATTTTCTCTAAACGAGCGTCGATGGTTTCAATCGCTTGGGCTTGTGTCTCGGCGTCTTGTAAGTTATCTAATACTTTCTGTTTACGAAATTGATTAAAGACCTTTTGAACAGTTTCAACGAGAATGGGTTTGCCTTTCACTGGATTTAACGTTCTGATGAGTAATTCATGGACACGTGCGACATTTTCTAGTCCTTTAAAGGCTGTATGGTCTTCATTGCCTGTGATCAATAATTTTTGAATTAGAGACTTCTTGTCTAAATAGAGTGTGCGTTTTGAGTTTCCATTCTCTTCTTCCACGCGAATAGCGCTTCCAACTAGTTCTTTCCACCAACCTTTTATTCCGGTAAATTGTTGGACTTCTGCAAATAAATTCTCTCCTTGTCTGACAGGAAATGCGGGGCGATCGATTCTATTCATATTTTATATCCTATAAAAAAGCGATAGTTAAATAATAATTATAACATATTAAACTAATTTGGTAAATAAAAGAAATGATTTTTATTTATTAAATTATTGTAAATTAAAAATTGAGCGTAACTATTGAGATAGTCATTAAAAGTTTAACGCGGAGGCGCAAGAGACGCAGAGAAGAGCTAGATAGATTCAAAAACAGAAAATTGGAGTTTTAGTGTCACATTCCTTAGAAGATTATATAGCTTTTAAATTTTTGCTATTATTTTCTTGCTCTTCTCTGCGTCTTCGCGTCTCTTGCGCCTCTGCGTTAAACTTTTGGCGACTCTTTGATTAGGTATCTCATCCTTTAAAAAATCACACGATTTCTTCAGCTGGGACTGCATCTAAATCGTGATAGAAGGTTCCTGGGATAAAATCACCGTTGGCTATTTGTTTTTCTTTAGGAAAGCCTAATTGATCTGTCAAGCTTGCAACAATGGCTTTAAGGCCATCTAATCCTATTTTTGTACCGATTGATTGTCCTTGAGGAGTAGAAAAACAAGGGTCTTCAAATTTATAATCCTCAGAAAATCGATGCAATTCATTATGGTCCTTAAAAAGCACCATGAATTTCATGGTGTAAGCGCATCCTAAGTCATGAGTATCGACATAGTCATCTAAATAAGTTTTGATTTTGGAGACTCTCTCTTTAAAAAAATCAGTATCGATAGGCTGTTTGTTAGCGGGTTTAAAAATGAATTCTTTTTTAAGAGTTTCGTTATCAAATTTGATTGCAACAAAACATTTTGCTTGTTCTGCTTGAATGAGATACTGAGGGTGCATTGTATTCCAAGCATTATTCAAAGCCTTTGCAGTAATTTTCATGATAGCATGTTGCATGGCAGGCGTGGCCATTTCCGGGATATAATGAATGACTTTTATTCGCTTTGTAGATACTTCATGATAAAGCTCTTGTATTGCTTGACGAAAACGAGCAAATAAGAAAGGAATTCCAATCAAGAAAATACCTAAAACAACAGTTGCAACGAGTTGTATTGCTTTGTAGAATATACTATCTAATTGCTTGTAAGATTCACCCACTTTCACATAATTACGTCCTTGATATGTGGCGGAAAAATTAAGATCATTTTTGACATCTTCCGGATTATAAATGGTTTGCGAAGTATTGTGTTTTTCAAATTTAATTTCCATATAAACCTGTAAATTTTGTTAATTAATGTAAATTATTTTATCTAAATTATAGTTTTAGTTCAATCATTAACAGTTGACAGATAGAGATTAAAAACAGTATAAGCTTCGATGGCTTTCATGTTGAGCTAAAATTTGATAAAAAAGTGCCCTTAGTGAACTGGGGGAGAATAGGGAAACAGGTGAGAATCCTGTGCGGTTTGGCCGCTGTAACGGAAGACGAAAACTTAAGAAAATAGTCGCCTGGATTATTTTTTAAACCACTGCTTATTAAGCGGGAAGGTTAGGTAAGTAGAATGATTCCGAAGTCAGAAGACCTGCTTTTTTATCCCATCAACGTTGCAAGTTAGCAATTAGCTGTCTCCAAAAAGACAGGATGGGAAACACATTCATCTAATGGCATTTTAATTGAAGACTCTCTTCAGGCTCATCCTTGGCATGAAGTGCGTTGTCATGCGCTCCATTGTGGATGCTTTTTTCCCTTTTTTAATCACAATTTATTGGGAGAATTTATTTATGCTCGCGACTTTTCTAGGATTATATGTACCTGGATATCCTTATCCTGTTCACAATGTGGTAAAACCCGCAGAGCCTAAAGCAGTGGCTTGGGATCAAATTCACGATTTAGAAGAATTAGCCACGGCCCTCACAGCAGAGGACATGTCTTTAAAAGACTGGCAAGCAGAACAAGACAAAATTAAAACTTATATCAGTCAACGTCAAACTCACCTTGAAGAGGTCGATACTTTTTTAGAAAAAGTGATGGAATGGGGAGTAGTTCATAACCCGGAAAAAACACTTGCCTTTTTAGTAGAATGCCTAGGGTTATCTGTTTTGCAAGAAATTGCTAAATTCAAAACAGAAGAAGATGAAGAGCCTTTCGAGGATATTGTTGAATGGACGAAAGAACGTCAAGAGCTTTGTCCTTTTACACCTAAAAAAACATTTCGGCAGCAACTACATGGGGAATGGCGTAGATTTCGTCCTTTTGCGCTTTATTTCATTCCCAATTTAATTAATATTTTTCTAGGGGCTTTCAATTTTTTGGAAACAAGTAAAAAGTATACTTCTCTTTGGGAAAAACACCTGCTTTTAGAAATCATTTATAAGTTTTTTTTGATTCCGTATTGCCTAGTGAAAGTGTTAGAGCCTCTCTTAGTGGTGACGACTAAAGTGTATGCAACGGCAGCCGCGATTATTGCAGGATTAGGAACTTTTTTTGCCGTTTATCAACGTTGGTTCAAACCTTTATCAGATGAGATTGTCAATTGTGCGAATTTGGATAAAAAGTTTGAACAAGGACATATAGAACCTAAAGTGGGACAAACGCAAGAGTTAGCGACTTTAATTGAACACTTGTCTGTCGGAAAAGATGTTCTTTTGTTGGGGCGCTCAGGTGAGGGTAAAACGGCGTTAGTGCATCATCTCGTTCAATTGAAACAAGAAGGTAAATTGCCTCCTCAGTTACAACGCGTACATTTTGAGTTGGATGGCGGTCTCTTAATTTCTAATGTGAGTTTTGGACATGCGGAATTAATCAATCAAACGCGTGAACAAATCGCCGGATATGAAGGGCAAGTCACACTGATTGTGAATGAATTTTTTCAAATCGCGACCAATCGAAATGCTTTTCTAGCTTTTAAAGAACGTTTTTTAGATACGCAGCCACGCCCTCAATTCATTGCCTGTATGACTTTTAAAGAATTTGAAAAACTCAAAGATTTAGATCTCGATGGCTCTTTTAGACGCCGTGTCGAAACATTAGCTGTTGATTCTTCTTCAGATGATCAAAATCGCTTAATTTTGAACGAATTCATTAATCGTGTTGCTCCTACTTTGCCCGTGACCGAGGATGCGATTGAAAAGGTGTTAGAACTGTCAAAAGAAGACGATGAGATGCTTCCCGATTTAGGACGACCTTCTAAAGCACTGAAAATTTTGACAAGTGCCATTGGACGCTGTGAAGTAGCTTTCAGTCGATTTTATGTTTCAGATGATCTTTCAAAAGCACAAGAAGAAGAAGTGCAATTGAAACTGAAGGTCATACGTCAAGTTCGCGCTGATGATGAGACCATGAAGAAGTATCGCGATGTGCGTAAAAAAATTAAGGATCTTTCCACAGAATTGGAGAAACATAAAAAGCAAGCGCATAAAGTGAAGGGATTATTGGAGTATCAACAGAAGCAAAAAGAACATTATTATGGTTTAACACATCAAATTGCCAAAGCTCCACAAAATCCCGTGATTGCAGAAGATGTGCAAAAAATGTATCTTTTGTTAAATTTTTATGGAATTGATGCTACCAAAAAAGTGTTAAAAACTGAAATCGATAAAATTAAAGATGAGTTAGATGTCCAAATCGATGGTGATTTGGTGAAACGTGTCTATGACGATAAACAAGCAGCCCTTGCCAAATTAAAAGCGCAATTGGCTCCGCCGCCTGCTGCTCCTGCCGTTGCAGCAGTTGGTTAATCTGTTTAAGAAGGATGATATGATCGGTGTACTTGTCGTCAATTTAGGAACGCCTGCTTCGGCTCAGCCAAGAGATGTTTTTCGCTATCTCAATGAATTTTTGACAGATGGGCGCGTGATTGACATGCCTTGGTTGCAACGTCAATTGCTTGTCAGAGGACTCATTGTGCCACGACGCTATCGACAATCAGCTGAGCAATATCAACGCCTATGGACCGCAGAGGGATCGCCTCTGTTGGTTCATGGTCAAGCAGTGACAGAAAAACTGCAGCAGGTGCTTGGAGAAGAATTTAAAGTGGTATTGGCGATGCGTTACCAATCTCCCTCTATTGTAGAGGGACTGCGCAAGCTTCGGGAAGCACAAGTCAAAGAAATCGTGATTCTTCCTCTGTTTCCGCAATATGCCTCTGCCACGACGGGATCAGTCCATCAAAAAGTGATGCAAGAGATCCAAAAATGGACGGTGATTCCCCACTTAATGTTTATTAACAGTTATTTTGATCATCCCGCTTTGATTCACGCCTTTTGTGAAAGGGCTCGGCAATATGAATTGGATTCTTACGATCATATTTTGTTTAGTTTTCATGGACTGCCTGAGAAACACATTCGCAAAGCAGATGTAAATGGCAAGTGTTTGTCTGCACAATGTTGTCAGACATTGTGTCAGCAGAACCGCACCTGTTATAAAGCGCAGTGCTATGCAACGGCGCGTGCGATCGCGCAGCAGTTGAAATTAGTGCCTAAGAATTACACCATTTGTTTTCAGTCACGTTTAGGAAAAGAGCCTTGGCTTGAACCTTATACACAGGAAACCATCCATACATGTGCAGCGAATGGACACAAGCGTGTATTAGTTTTTTGTCCTGCTTTTGTCTGCGATTGCTTGGAAACAACCTGTGAAATCACCTTGGAGTATGGGCATGAGTTTCGTCAGAAAGGGGGAGAAACGCTACAATTGGTGGAAGGGCTGAATAGTCATTCAGCTTGGATTGAAGCATTGCGTTGTTTGGTCCGAGAAAACTGTTCTACATTATAGCATAGACTAAAGTCTATGCTATAATGACAATTATATTAATAACGTGAGTGATTTACTAGCGATCATTCGGAGATTTTGGTGTTTGCAAAAGACATTTTTCAACTATTGCTTGATAGTCTCTGTTCGGCCGTGTTGTACCCTTAACTAACAAGTGTGTTTTTTCATGTAAATCACCAGCCACGGGGAGGAAAACATCGCGATTTTGTTCGAGTATGGTAATTAAAATTAGGTAGTTTGCGTCAGCCAATTTTTGTACAAAAAACTTTTTGTCTCCAAAAGAGCCATTGATTGTTACATCAATCGCTTTATTGGCTTTAACTATATTAGCGGCATGGGTAGTTGCTTCATCCAGACTGCCATGATGACAATTAAATAATGTGGTACTAGTTATCTCTATGGGTAACGACTTCGCTACTTTTACTACTTCTTGTTGTTGTTGGGGTGTTTGTACAAGATATTTTTCAACTATTGCTTGATAGTCTTTCTCCGATCTTATTGTATATCTAACTATCAACTTTGTTGCTTTATGTAAATCGCAAGCCAGGGGCATGACTGGCCCGTCGTGTTTTTTTTCTTTTATGGCAATTAAAAATAAGCAGTCTACATCAGCCTCTTTTTGTACTAAAAACTTTTCGTTTCCAAAAGAACCATGGATTGTTACATTAATCTTTCTATTAGCTTTAATTATAGCCCCAACATGGGTGGTCGCTTCATCCCAATTGTTATGATGACAATCAAATGATTTGGTACTACTTATATCTAAGGGTAATAACATCTCTACTCTCCTTTGTTTAAGTTAAAAAATAATTAATTCATATTTTATTGAATCAATTTTTAATTTATATGAGTCGATTTTTAATTTCAATAGAAATATTAATTTGATTGAATGTATCTACTATTGACGGCTAAATAGATTCTATTTAGGATGCGCATTAAAATAAGAGAGAAACTATGGCCGCTCTGCGCATTCCTACCGCGACGTATCGTTTGCAATTCAATCATCGTTTCACTTTTAAACAAGCTTTAGAATTTATTTCCTATTTTCATGAATTGGGAATTAGCGATTTGTATGCTTCTCCCATCATGAAAGCAGCACCTGGCAGTGTACATGGTTATGATGTCGTCGATTGCTGCCAATTGAATCCCGAAGTGGGGGCTGAAGAAGAACTTGAGCAAATTGTTAAAGCGCTTCAACAGTACGGCATGGGACTGCTTCTTGATACCGTTCCCAACCACATGAGTGTGGCAGGCGATCTCAATAAATGGTGGCAAGATGTTTTAGAAAATGGACCTAATTCGATTTATGCGCATCATTTCAATATTGTGTGGAATCCTCCCAAAGCAGAATTGAAAAATAAAGTTCTGTTACCCGTTTTGGATCAGCAATATGGACGCGTCATTGAAAATCAAGATTTGAAATTGATTTATGAGGCAGGATCTTTTTTTATCGACTATAAGGGTCGACGCTTACCTGTGAATCCCTTGACTTGGCCCACTATTTTAAATCCTGTCGTAGAAAAATTAAAGCGCGAAGTGGAAGAATCCGCTCCTCATTTAATGGAATTAGAAAGCATCATTACTGCTTTAGAGCATTTACCTAGCTTAGAGGAAACCGATCCCGAAAAATCGAAAGAGCGTAATCGTGAAAAAGAAATCATTAAAAAGCGCATTGCCACGCTTGTATCTAGTGTTCCTTTACTTGCAGAGGATATTCAAGCTTCTCTGACTGTTTTAAATGGACAAAAAGGAGATTCGCACAGTTTTGATCAGTTAGAAGAGTTACTCAAATTGCAAGCTTACCGCCTTAGTTATTGGCGCGTGACGAATGATGAAATTAATTATCGGCGCTTTTTTGACATCAATGATTTAGCCAGCATGCGTACCGAAGATGAAGAAGTCTTTCAAGACATGCATGAACGGCTTTTAAAATATGTCAAACAAGGTTGGATCACCGGTTTGCGCATCGACCATGTGGATGGTTTATTTGATCCTCAACAATATTTTGCGCGTCTGCAGCAAGCTTGTGCAGAAGTGCTTGGTGAATCTCATACAGAGCCTGGACGTCATTTTTATATCATAGTTGAGAAAATTTTGGGCGGCGATGAGCAATTACGCCCTCAATGGCCAGTGTTTGGAACCACCGGTTATGATTATTTAAATCTCTTGAATGATGTATTTATTGTGCCTGAAAATCGCACTGAAATGCAGCTCATTTATGATCACTTTATTGGACGTCATGAAGAAATGACAGATGTGATCTATTTCTGCAAAAAGCTCATTCTCATTATTTCTATGTCGAGCGAACTGCATATTTTGGCCAGACAACTAGAAGAGGTGAGCGAACAACATCGTTGGTCGCGTGATTTTACGCTCGAGAGTTTGCGTTCGGCTTTACGCGATGTCATCGCTTGCTTTCCCGTTTATCGCAGCTATGTACGTTTAGAAGATACGCATGTACAAGAAGAGGATCGACACTATATTACCGAAGCCATTCGACACGCTAAATGGTTAAATCCTGCCATTGATCTCTCCATTTTCGATTTCATTGAAGATGTCTTGCTCCTGCAAGATCCACCTGGTTTAACAGAAGAGCAAATTCTGCAACGACGCACCTTTGTGATGCGTTTTCAGCAGTTGACGGGTCCCGTGACAGCCAAGGGCGTTGAAGATACCGCCTTTTACCGCTCCTATCCCTTAACCTCTTTGAACGAAGTGGGAATGGATCCTGCTTATTTCGGTATTCCTGCCGATATTTTTCATCGCAAAAATCAAGAACGACGTGAACGCTGGCCTCACACCTTGCTGGCGACCTTTACGCATGACACCAAAAGAAGTGAAGATGTGCGGGCCCGCATCAACGTGCTAGCGGAAATTCCTGAAGCATGGAAGCAAGCGCTTCATCAATGGCACACCTTGAATAAACCGCGCAAAGTCAAGCTAAAAGAGGGGCGAGAAGTGCCCGACTCCAATGAAGAATACTTACTTTATCAGACCTTAATAGGCTCTTGGCCCCTTTATCCTATGGATGCCTCCGCTCGCATGCAATACATGGATCGCATTGAAAAGTACATGATCAAAGCGTTAAAAGAAGCGAAAGTGCATACGAGCTGGATTAATCCCAATGAAGAATACGAAAAGGGGATCGAACAGTTTGTGCAGACGATTTTGAATTTAGAACCTGACAATCATTTTCTCAAAGAATTTGAACAGTTTGTTCCACCCATCATCAAAGCCGGCATGTTTAATTCCCTTTCACAAATCGTGCTGAAAATGACAACACCTGGTGTGCCTGATTTTTATCAGGGAAGTGAATTATGGGAATTTACGTTGGTGGATCCTGACAATCGCCGTCCGGTGGACTATTCGAATCGACAAGATATCTTAAAAGTCCTTAAGCAAAAAACAGAACAAGATGTAGAAGCGCTGGTGAGCCATTTAATGGAGACGCCTGAAGATGGGCGGATTAAACTCTATCTGACGGCGCGTTTGTTAAACTTTCGTCTTGAACATGCTCTTTTATTTCAAGAAGGAGATTACCAACCTTTGGAAGTGCAAGGCGAAAAAGCCTCTCATGTGATTGCCTTTAGTCGCCGCAAAGACGACCAACAGCTTATCGTCGCAGTGGGACGTTTCTATATGCAATTATCAGACCAACCATTGAATGCACCGGTAGGTGACGTGTGGAGGGACACGCGTCTTATGATACCAGATGAACTACAAGGTTCCTACCGCGATATTTTAAGTGGAGCTTCTCTGCAAACATCTCAAGAACAAAGGATCGTCCTTTCTCAAGCATTTGCCAAGCTTCCTTTAATCGTTTTGGAAAAATATGACTATGAAAAAGCAACAAACACTGATAGTTAATCAAACTTTTTCTTTATCTTTGGATATTTCCAAAGAATTAGAGTTTATCTTTATCAATAAAGCGAATGTAATATGTAAAATTCCCTTTCATTTAATTAAAAAGTTTTCTTTACCAATACGTGAAAGCGAAAGAGGGCTTTCGCACTTCAAACGCTTCGCTTCATCATAATAAATTCATTTGGAAAAGTCGCACATCGCGTTATATATGTGAGATTAACAAATCTGTAATTATCTCAGTCTAATACAATTAAATAATTGACAGCTCTAACGTAATCTGATAAAAATGTATTATTTTAAATGAGAGTGTTAAAATGAGTCATATTAGATTTGATTTACAGGCTTTACAGAATTCTACTGATTGTCTGAAAAAAGCTGCTTATAAAACTGACTTGGAAGTGATAAAGATAGACAATGTTAAATATATTAGACTCAGAAAGTCTTGCAGATTTTTTCTATTAGGTCGGCTCATCAGTTATATTCGTTACTGGTTATGTAGCACGGATAATATTAATAAACAAATCAAGGAAATTGCAGAGGCGCATAAAACTTATGCAACAGCAGCTATAAATAGTCTATTTAATGCAAATGTCCCGGAAAATAAATTTCTGGATATTCAGAGATATGTGGGTATTGTAGATGGTCTTTTGAGCCAATCTGGTTTCGTCGAGCCTATTTCTTTTGAGAAAGCATTTGTGGAGCGATTTCGTCGATTATTTCCAGAGAAGACGATTGCTCAATTAGCAGAAGCTGCGGCTGCTAATCAACGCTCTCCTGAGCAAATCGCGTTGATTGCAAAATCTCAAAAGATTATTCGAATTACCGATCTTTTCAAAATAAATTGTGTGGAAGTGAATAAAGTAAAAACAGCTTTATTTACACCAAAAATCAATCCTGCGCTTCAGGGAAAAGGCTCGCTGTCAGATAGGCAAGTAGCCTTTTTTAAGGCAAAAGAGGAAGAAGAAGTAGAAGTAGAGGGGATTGCCGTTGAAACAGCTGCAGCAGAGAATGTAGAAATAGAGAAAATGGCTATTGAAAAAGTGGAAGGCGTGGTTAGGCAATTATTAAATCAGGAAATAAAAAATGATCAGGAGATGAAAGAAGTTCAAGAGGAGATAGAAGAAGTACAAAAACAATTGAAGAATCTGAAAAGTACGATTTCTTTTTCAGCACTCTTTCAGGAGTGGATAGATGCGCATTTTACTCAAGCGGATATCGATGGAATAAAAAATGCTTTTTCTACAGCAAAATTTTCTAAAAAATTAAATGCGAAAATTAAAAAGTTAGATGCTTATTCTTTAATGAAACAGCTGGATAAAGACTATGTCTATCCACCTTTTGAAGAAATAGAAACAATTAGATCGGCTTATCAGCAGTTAAAAGAGATTTTAAAGGATTATCAAAATTTCACTCCTAACCAATACATCAAACGCATCAACCAATTATTTAAAAATTTCTCTGAAACTCAAACATGCCCTGATTTAAAGACTTTTATTCCTCCAAAGTTTCTAAAAATGGTGGAAGAAATTGAACGGAAGGTAGAAGAGTCTACTTGGGCATTTTTACCCGCTATTAAAAAGCAGCATGATAAGTTTGTAGAGTTTGCTACTTTTTATAAAGGTTTACGAAGTCTTGAAAATATCTCTCTAGCGGATGCACAGAAACAATCTACTTGCCAAATTAAGATAAGCGTAGGGATTACGACAGACAGAAACCTTGGTGATGATTTAAAGAAACTCATTTATGGCAATTACAATCAATCTTTTGGATATTGGAAAGTCGGCGATCATCATCAGCTCAAATGCACCTTTCAATTTGCTGAGAAATATGAGGAAAAAGATGGTCAAGTTGTAAAAAAAGAGGATTCCGCTATCTACGATCTTTTACTTGCTCCCATTTACTATGGGGCAGGTCGCCCGGAAATAGGCAACCTGAATGACGATATTAGTGACTACATAGGAACGAGCTATCTAAGAGAGCATAAATTGAAACGGGATGGTTTTGCGACTATTTTACTTATTTGTAGCCCCGGTCGATTTGATAGCCCTGAGTGGTTTAGAGGAAAAGAACATTATCCTGAAGGGTTAAAAGGGCAAGTGAGAGATAGAACAATTTTTATGTCGTGTACGACGGATGCAAAAGATCCTCATTGGTTGAATGACACCACGTTTAAAGAAAAAATCAAGCAGATCCTGATTAAGAAAGCCTGTATAGAGAAGGCAAAAACTCTCTTGAAATAAAATGCTTCGTATGTTTTGTGGTAAAAAATTAATTACTAGAATTCAGAAAAAGTTCTATCCATGCCTATGAAAGCTCATTAGAGAAATTTGCAAACATGCCCTACTCAGCCAGTCATAATTTGAATTGAAAATTAACTATTCACGATCGTCTAAAATCGTATAGGTTCACTGTGTGCATAAAAAAACTGTTTGCCCTTTGTGCGGTAGCACTCTAACTGCATTAGCCCAGACCGAGCGCGTTTAGCGCTCGTTCTAGGAAAAAAGCTCTTTCATGAGCACTGCGGTTAGCAGTGCAGCTATTCAGAGTCCGTGTAGCACTGCTAACTGCAGTGCAATATATTGTGCGTTAAATCCCAGAACGAGCGCTAAACGCGCTCGGTCTGGGCTAATGCAGTTAGAGTGCTACCGCACAAATGGCAAACAGTCTATGTATACAGCGAACCTATATGAGAAGCACAGAGAAAAAATGAGGCTGGAGTTCGTAGTTCCCTTATGAATTTTCTATACTGCTTTCCTCGAGCGAATACAAAGCATCAGGAACATCATCCTCTTCGTTCTGGCATGTTGTACAAGATCCCCAGCCACCCCCTAAAGCGCGAATTAAAGCGACTGTGGCGGTAAAGCGATTTCCTAATACAATGGCTAAATTCTGTTCTGTCGTTAATAAATTGCGTTCAGCATCTGTCACATCTAGATAATTTGTAAGACCACGGTTATAGCGCATTTGGGCTAAGTTTAAAGTTTGTCGTGCTGCGCGCACCGCAACAGTTAAATCTTCTGCACGATTGGCATATTCGCGTAAATTGACAAAGGCATCTTCTGTTTCTTGAAACGCTGTTAAGACTTTTTGCTGATAGTTCGCCATGGCTTCACGAAACTTTGATTTGTAATAATCATAGTTGGCACAGTTGCGCCCTGCATCAAAAACTGTATGCATGATATTTGCAGCAAGCTGCCAGTACCGCGCTTGCCAACTGAATAAATTATGCGTAAAAGGACTTTCTAAGCCAAGAGCTCCTGATAAGTTTAGCGAAGGAAAAAAATTGGCGTAAGCGACACCAATCTCACGGTAAGCGGCTGCTAGATTGCGTTCGGATTCTGAAATATCAGGGCGTCGACAAAGTAATTCTGAAGGGAGTCCTGCAGGAATCACAGGGGGAAGTCCAACAAGAGGACTATATTCAAGAGTGAAAACCGGAGCAGGTACACCCACTAAAGTTGCAATGATATTTTCTTGTATGCCGCGCAGACGACGCACGTCATCACGGTCAGAGCGTGCACGCGCAAGCTCAAGCTCGGCACGCGAAACATCAATATAAGAAATCAAACCCGCTTTAAAACGGAGTGAATTGATTTCATAATCAGTTTTTCTAGCAGTAATGGTTTCTTGAAGGATTTTTTCTTGAGAATCAAGACTGCGCAATAAGAAATAGTTGGAGGCAACATCACTTGTCAAAGAGAGGAGCACGCTTAAATAAGCTTCAGAGGATGCTTGATAACGCATCACGGCAGCCATATAAGTGTTATAGATTTGCCCCCATAAATCGACTTCATAACTTAAATTAAAGGGAATCAAATATTGCGATTGTATGAATGGAAAAGCAGCGGGAATAGCTGGTGCTGCACCGGCTCCTCCAGAACTACTTGAAGAACTACCCACAGCTGCCATATTACCTTGCTGGGTATTAGCTCCCTCTCCAAGTAATGATCCCAAAAGACTGGTAGGAAAAGGATTTTCAAAAAGAGATCTTGTCTTTGTAAAAGAAGGATTAAATCCAATGAAAGGCCAACGAGATGCTTGGCTAATCCTCGCTTGATCACGTGCTTGCACCACGCGTTCTAATGCTGCCCATAAAGTATAGCTGGCAGATAAAGCCTGCTCTTCTAATTGATTGAGTACAGGATCATTAAAAATTTCCCACCAATTTTCTAAATCCTTGCAGACATCTTCATGGCATGGCTCTGATTCCTCAGTTTTCCACTGAGCAGGAACTCCTAACTGTCCTGCATTAGATGGGCTATAAGGGGCTTTCCATTGATCAGGGGTGGGGGTGACAGGACCTTTATAAGGCGCTAGCAGTTGACAACTCATCAAAAAAAAGAGCGTACTTTTACAAATTAAAGAAGAGATACGTTTAATGATCATGCAGCGATGCCTTTACAATTATCTACAGCTATTATGCGAGAGACGATTACACAGCGTCTTGCTATACGTGCAATTTCTAACATTAATCCATAATTCTTGCACCTATTTCTGCATCTCATGCGAAAGTCTAATGGTTTAATGACCACAGTCATGGTGCCTAGGTTCTTTCACTAAAGCAGGGACTGTGATGAGCTTACTTTTTTCTGTTGGATCGCATAATTTATCGCTAAAGTTAACGCCACAAACATTAGCAAACTCTAAATTTAACTTACGCAGCCCAAAACGAGCCTTCACAGTTGTTCCTTTGCCCCACCAATTCCTTCTGGCAAAAAGAGTGGCATTCAAGATCGTTAAATTTTTAAAAGGCGCTATGCTAGGATTGAAGGCTGCCCCTGTCGAGTTATGATAAATTTTATTGTAACCTCGACTCGGTTTATCTACAAAATTGCCAATATGCGTTTTAGGTCCTCCACCTAAATCGAACACACTAGTGGGCGATTTTTGCAAAAAAGAGCATAATAAAAAACCTACGCTAGCGCTATCTGTGATCTCACTTCCTTCCATGCGCAAAATCATGGTGGCAGTGTGATTTCGAATCACACCACCTACGATAGGTGCGAACTCTCCCATTCCATAAGTTGTAATCGCTTCCAATCCTTGACTAAATTGTCCTTGTTCAGGTCTTCCACGAAACTGATATTTGCGAATCACTACATTTAGCTGGCTATCCTCAACATTCACGACATCCATGCCATCATTAGATATGTCGAGGTCATCAACCTTCACATTTTCAATTAAAGCAGAAGCATTTGCATGGCCAGACAGATATAAATAAATGCCGGCTGTGTAATTGGGAATGACAGTAGGAATCGATGTTGTTTGGCTAATTCTGGCTTTATCAATATAAAGCGTCGCTTGCGCTTGATCTGTCAGAAGTAAAGCGATGCCTGGTCCATAGTTACCTAAAACAATTCCTCCCTCTTCCGTTCCCTTAATGATAGTGTCATTCACTTGCAAGGTCATTTGAGAAGAAAAAGTTCCCATAAATCCAATGGCGCTGCGAGGAAAAAATTCATTTTGCAGGTTCGGATTGCCTATCCGATCCACGATAAAACCTCTAAATTCTGTAGATAATGCAAAGTTTTCTTGTAATAGTTGCAGTTGATTAGCCCCTGTAATGACATTATGACTAATTTCTGCTGAGTGAATGTTATGCCCAAAAATGGCATATCCCCCTGCATTAACAATGTGCAAACCAGAGACAATATTATCGTGTGCTAGGGTGACGGCATCTCCGGATGAATTGGTAATAAGAGAAACTAAACCATCAAATGATGAACAAAAACAGCCGGAATTTGCTCCGGATTCATCTGACGATTGACCAAGTAGGTGTTGACCATCTTTAAGAATAATTCCTCCGTCTAACACGAAAAGAGAAGGTAAAACATAAATGGTATCATGAGCACTGGATGCTGCTTGAACTTGCGCTAAAGAATAAAATGGATGCTCTAATGTTCCCTGGCTATTAATAATAGGTGCACCGCCCTGAACATACCACGTTTTTGCAGACAAAGTTGCTAAAAAGTTGAATACAAAAATAAGCATGAAAAATGTGTTCTTCCACTTCATTTGAACCATCCTTTTGTATATGAGTGATGAATATGGATATTTTATCAAGTTTTGGAGTCGCTTGTGTAATCAATAGCTGATGGCTATTTTATACACAAACAAATTATAAAAAATATTTTAATTTAGATGGTTTAGTTAAATTTTAAATTAAATAAATTAATATTTATAATTGATAAAAATTAAAATTGATGATATAATAAAACCATATTTTGTTATATTGGTTTTTATGTCTAAAAAAATTATTACATTTTTATTGTCACTTTTGTGTTTAAATGTAATATTTTTGAGTGGATATTATAAAGAATTAAGTTATTTTGATCATCCTATCGACTATCAGTGTGATTGGTCAAATTTATTTCTTGAAGGACATGAAATTGATTTAAAAGCGGCCGAATTAGCTTGTCAGAAGTTAAAAGGGGGATATTATGATAAAAATCTCCATGCGGTTATTCCTACTGATCGATCGCAAACTGAGAAAGAGTGGAAGGAAACGAAGGATTATATTGCGCATGTGATAGGTCCTCTTCCTCATCTTCCTGCTTCACATAACATTTTATGGGAAAATCATTCTCACACGGTAGAAGAGCTTCTTCAAGATGCCCGTTTAATGGCACCTTCTTTTAAAGCTGATTTTCAATATATGGCTTTTGTGACGGGAACAACAGCTTATTTTGGTCCTGATCATCGCAATCTCATCAAAACGCATGAGAGTTTGAGTAGTAAAGTACAGCGAGATGCTACTATTCTAGGCATTCCTGAAGAGGAAGCTGTGGCTAAAGTGGGAGATACCTTAAGAGGGACCCTAATTGTGAATGATCTCATGCAAATTCCTGTTGTAATTGCTGAAATGGTTCATTATGCTGATTGTAGAAAGGCTCAAATTGCTTTTAAAAATTTATGGGTAGAAAATAGAGAATCCGGATATGTAGGGATTCATGCCAAAATTCGTTTACCTCTGCCTAAGTCCCGAGCTTTAGCTACACAATGTTATATGCTTGCAGAAATACAAATCCATTTGCATTCTATTGTCGATGGAACGGAAGAGTGTGCCAAAGAGCGTGCGCATTTGATATATGAACAAGCTCGTTTAGAAAATTTTGACTATTTAACACTTTCAGCAGCTTCTAAGCTGCTTTTTTTAACAGCAATGCAAGATATTCTTAAGTCGATAGAAGAACAGTAGGTGAATATGCAAGAACAGTCCAAGTATTCCTATTATGCCTATGCAGGCACTATTGCCAGAGTGAATCAAGCGACCTATCAGTTAGAAATTCGAAAACGCACAAATGGTGTGTGGCAAGAAATTCAAGATCCTATCATCTGGGAGAGAATCCAACTAGAAGGGGATAAGGTGTCAGAAACAGAAGCGGAAAAATTATTTCAGCTTTTCACACAATAATCAGATAAATTTATTAAAATTTATTAATACATGCTATTAAATTAATTAATAATAGTTTTGATATTATTGATTTGATTTTCATTTTTTATTCCTGTATGATTACATCTTAATTTAATATTAATTCTGTGTGATTTTATGTTGGCAACATTTGAAGATTATCAAGCAAAATATGAAGTTTCTTATTTAACTGAAGCCTTAAATAAGGGATTGGACGACGTGCGCAAGAAAGTGCATTGTATTGTGGTTTTCGTTGAAAACGTTTACCAAGGACCTGATGTCATTGTTAAAGTAGTTCAACTGAGTGTTGCCATTTTTTCTTGCTTTTCAAGATGGGATATTTATTTAGACGCGCCTAAGCAATTTTGCAAAGAAGCAAGAAATGTAAGTAATTTTGTGAAAGGATTGAAATCTGTAGAAGGCATACTTAATTTTCAATCTTATTGGAAAATCGTCATTTTGAATATATCAGGAATGACGCTGTTTATTTTAAGTTCGTTTACATTAATGGATCGCTTTCATCTTTTAAACGTCGCCGTGATTAAAGAAAGTTTAGCGATGATTCCTACCATAGGTGTTTTGCCTTATGGGGGCCTTTTACCGCTATCTATTATTGGGCTCATGAGTATGGTCATTCTTTTTTCCTTGGAGAAGGGAAGGAAAATGGTAAAACAAATTGATTTGCTTAAAAATGGGAAGCTGGCTTTTTGGCAACAGCCTTTAGAGTTGCCGCAAATACAAGATCGGCAAGTGAAATATGAAGCCAGAGTAAGCAAATTAAAAGCAGAAATAGCTTGTTGCACCGACTTATTGCAGGAAGGGGAACGCGTTGAAGAAGAATTAAGTGAGCGCTTAGATCAAACATCTAAACTGCGGGCTTGTCAAAAAGCCATTCAAGAAATTCATTCTATTCAGGCAGATAAACAAATTTCTTTAGATAAATATGAAAAAAAGTATGCGCAATGGATGACACTAGAAAAAGAGTGGAATCATGTAACAACGCAAGAATTAGAAGACTTCCGGCAAGCTAAAGAAAGCAAATGGTTGATGAAATTGAATAAAATCGAGCGCGAAAAAGTGATGAATTGGTTGTCTATCCTAATCAATATCACTGTGATTTCAAGACAAATATTTGCTCTTGGGGCTGTTCTTTTAAGATATGGCGTAGTTGCTCTTCCCTTTCTCCCTAATACTTGTCTTGACATTATAGGACCGGGGTGTGGCATCGCGAATTTCTTTGTGAAGAGAGCCGTTAAAAAAATGATGGTCCCTATAGTAGATCCTGCCCACTATATCCGTTCTCTTGCCTAATTTCCAAGTGATTGGATGTTTTGCCTTGGATTTTAGCCAAAAATCATTTATTTTTGGGTTGGAATACGACCAAAAATTAATCGTTTTTGCCTTGGAAAATAGCCATGTTTAAAAGAATCATAGATTTTCAAATGTACTGCAGCAGATCGTAGCCACTTACCGCCAGGACTTTGAAAAATATGCCAGAAAGGCTCAAGTCAAGTATCTTGAGCAATTATTTCGACAAATTCCTCATCTTGTGGGCAAGGATTTTTCTTATCGAGAAATCCATGGAGAATATCGAAAAAGAGAGCTTGCTCCGGCACTAGAGCTGTTAGAGCGGGCCAATATCATTCATTCGATTCGCTATTCTTCTGGCCAAGGCATTCCGATTGGAGCAGAAGTGGATTTTGATATTTTCAAAATCATTTATCTCGACATTGGTCTTTGCCAAGCCATATTAGGATCTGATATTTCAGTATGGTTTTTACGTCCACTAGAAGGATTTGAAAATCGTAGAGAAATTGCCGAAGGATTTATTGGGCAAGAGTTGATCTGTTATGCAAGTCCTGACAACAAGGCAGAACTTCATTTTTGGAAAAGAAAAGAAAAAAATAGCGCAGCAGAAATTGATTATCTCATTCAACGAGGAGAGCAAATTATTCCCATCGAAGTCAAAAGCGGACATGGGAATACTTTACGAAGTCTCCATATTTTCTTAAAAACTCATCCTAAATCAACTTTAGCTATTCGCTTTTCCTCTCTTAATTACTCTGTGATGAATAAAATCGATTCAAGACCGCTTTATGCTGCAGCCTCCTTGGCGCATCCCAATCAAAGAGAAGCTTTAAATCACTCACCTTACGCAAACTGAAGTTTGGACAATTGTAGCTAATCGCGGTAGCGATCAAAAGTGGGAAGCCCCGCGTGAAGCGAAAGGCCGGTTAGGCCTGTAGCGGAACGTGGGGTTAAAAATGCAAAAATAATTGAGCTGCGGTTAGCAGCGATAGATTAACGAGACGTTCATATCTGTCGTCGCTTCCGCGACTCTCATTTTATTATGGATTGATTTTCCACGTTCCGCTACAGGCCTAACCGGACTTTCGCTTCACGCGGGGCTTCCCACTTTTGATCGCTGCCGCGATTAGCTACAATTGTCCAAACTTCAGTTTGCGTAAGGTGAGTTAGTCATTTTATTTTATTTTATATATTTTTTTTGGGGGGGAGGTTTATAACTCATCGATATCTCTCATTATTAATGAATTACGTAAATTTATTGTTTCTTATTCTTAAGGAGGGCTTTATGGCAAAACACATATTTATCATCCTTTTAATAGGTAAATTACTTTTTCTGCCCTTACACGTAAGTTATGCGGCTTCTGACATTGAATATGGCTTTGATGCTTCTATCCAACATGAAACGTTTCATCATGAAAATTTATTTGCACCGGCTTCAACCGTAGGAGTATGGGTAGGATATCAGGGCCTGAAGGCCTACTTGTGGAAGGATGACTTTTTACATCGAGGCTCTAAATGGCGTACACGCGATATTCATTATGCATTAGATTATACGAATGAGCAAAATAAATTTTTTTATACATGCGGTATTGAACAACATTTACATATTTGTGATAGATGGTCACATGCGGATATTTACTTTAGCATGGGTTATGCGAGTTTTCTTAATCCCACTCTTTCTTTTAGTAAAGGTATTGATCAAGTTTACGGATCAGCTATCATGTTAAGTTTAGGACATCAATGGGATAAATTATGGTATTTCTCTCCAAATATTCCGATGGGATTACAAATCAATTTTAATCTAACCTATGGAAGTCATCGCCACAATGAGGCTTTTTTTGATATGTATATGGCAACCTTTCCAGAAGCCAATATAACATTCAATTTTCCTATTATCCTTAAGCAAAATTGTATTTTGACGCCCTATGTAAACGCTATTACGTTCATAGATCCTGCTATTCGCCGGCAACATCGATATGAAAGATTTACTATCTTTTTTGGCCTTAATTTATCCATGAATTGGTAAAAGGATTAAAAAAATTAGAAACATTAGCCTTCTGAATCTTGATTTACTAGTAGGCTTAGATGCTCTGGAGAGTTCTAGGTAATAGGAAGAGCGATTAATTCCAAAAAGTAAACATTGCTGCCGAATAGACAGCTCTTCAGATGAGTCTAGCCCCAATCATTTAACCTTATATAACGTCAATTATTTTTGCCGGGCGCATTGACTCATCAAAAATCTCACTCTTGAAGAAGTATTGCCTCATTTAAAATCAAACTATCACTCAAAATAAGTTTAATTTTAAAGGAGGCATATGCAAAACCGAATGAGCCTACAAGCTCGTAAAGAGTTACTAAACCAAGTACGAGCAAGGTATCAATTAGTAAACCGCAAAGACAAAACTAAGATTTTGGATGGCTTTATTGCTGCTACCGGCTATCAGAGAAAGTACGCAATCAATCTTTTTAAAAATACTAAGTCAAGCCAAAAA
>JASBUW010000190.1 GCA_030147755.1 Parachlamydiaceae bacterium | reverse complement strand
TGGGATTTAACGTACAATATATTGCACTGCGGTTAGCAGTGCTACACGGACTCTGAATAGTTGCACTGCTAACCGCAGTGCTCATGAAATGGCTTTTTTCCCAGAACGAGCGCTAAACGCGCTCGGTCTGGGCTAATGCAGCTATAGTGCTACCGCACAAAGGGCAAACAGTCTATGTACACAGTGAACCTATACTACATGGTATAAGTTCACTGTGTACATAGTGAACTTATACGGATAGAGTGGATAAAAATCGAATCGGGATCAAGTGATGATCCCAGGCATGACTTGTTTTAATGATGACAATGCGAATGTTCTTTTTCTAATGTCTCACTTCCTACTCGATCAGCTTGCGTTTCACCTAAAAGCGTCCAAGGTCCTTTTAAACGACCATGCTCGATTTCATATACTTGTACCCCTCTGTCTATGGGATTGGGCTCAGAATCTTGGAAAATAAATGACAGTTGATCATCTTTGATTAAACCTGTTCCAACCTCTGTTGTACCATCATCAAATGACCAAACAATAGAATAAATTCTACCGTTTTGCTTGGTTATTTGCGCTTGTCCAATATAACCTCTATTTATATAAGGATTAAATCCTTCAACAGAATAGGTACCTTCAATGTCCGCTAACAGGCTCATGTAAGGTAATAAAAGTGCTAAAAAATAAACATATTTTCTCATGGCTTACTCCTATAGGTTAAGTGTTCCTATAGGTATAAAACAATAAATATAATTTGATCAATAAAAGAGAATATAAGCTGAGAAAAAACCGGGCCAAGCTTGACATTCTGATATTCTTGAAATGTTTGTGGTTTTTACAGCAAAGGTGAATCAACCTGATCAATTCTTTGTTTAACGGCGGAGTATTAGGCTTTTAAAAGCCCACCAATTCTTGGTCAGTGGGCCAAAGAATAGGCTAGAAAACTAACGTTCTGGTTTTCCAATTTTTTTAGATTGATCGTTAACTTTATCCGTGGTTGGATCTTGCGCTGCCTGCGCTGCTGCCCGGCGCCTTGCTGCCTTTGCTGCATACTCTTGTTCAATTGCGAACATCTGATCTCTTGCTCTATCGACAATTTCTTGAGTTTGTGTTTGAAACGCAGCGAATAATGATAGAAGGAGTGTTTCCTTTTTGCCAAGAAAGATTTAAGAGGCCTTTTCACACAAAATTTCTCGTGCATTTTTGTCAAATCTTAAGCTACACTTCTAGCTTTCAATTCTTTATTTAACTGTATGATGGCCTATGCTATTTAATTCTATTGATTTTCTCATTTATTATCTTCCTATTGTCATTGCAGGGTTCTTTAGCCTGACCTCTTTGCGGCTTTATCCACTTGCACGGGCTTGGTTACTAGCCAGTTCTTTATTCTTTTATGGTTATTGGGATGTGCGTTTTTTACCCCTTTTAGTGGGATCCATCCTCTTTAATTATCTCTGCGGTAAGCAAATTTTAGCGCAGTCCTCTCGTAAAACACTGCTCTTGTGGATAGGGATTAGCAGCAATTTGGCCTTACTTTTTTATTTTAAATACGTGAATTTCTTTTTGAGTGTGATGCAAGGCAGTACGTATTCTCTCAGTGAAATTGTTTTACCTTTAGGGATTTCCTTTTTCACTTTTACGCAAATTGCCTATTTAGTGGATGCTTACCAAGGCAAAGCAGAAGAATGCGACATCCTCTCTTATGGATTATTCGTTACCATTTTTCCGCACTTAATTGCAGGACCCATTTTGCACCACAAGCAAATGATTACGCAATTTAAATCGACGCAACTTTATACGGTTTCTTGGCCTCATATTGCGCAAGGCACGTTTTTATTTGTGATTGGACTCTCCAAAAAAATGCTGATTGCTGATCCCTTAAGCTCTTATGTCGTGCCAGTCTTTGACTGGGATCTTCCGGTGATTCCTTTCATTCAAGCATGGGTCGGCGCGTTATCTTACACGCTTCAGCTTTATTTCGACTTTTCAGGCTATTCGGACATGGCTGTGGGGCTAGGACTTCTCTTTAATCTTTATTTGCCCATTAATTTTAATTCCCCTTATCAAGCCGATTCCATCATTGATTTTTGGCGCCGCTGGCACATCACGCTTTCTCATTTCTTAAAAGACTACCTCTATATCCCTTTGGGAGGCAATCGCGCAGGTGAATGGGCTAAAATGCGGAATCTTTTCATCACAATGGTTTTGGGAGGACTCTGGCATGGTGCCGGGTGGACATTTGTGTTATGGGGCGCTTGTCATGGCAGTTTTCTTATTATCAACCATCTATGGCGTCGTTTCAATTTGCACATGCCCCATTGGTTAGCTAGAACAGTGACTCTATTAGCCGTGATCGTGGGTTGGGTCATTTTTCGCGCTCCAGATGTCCCCACAGCTTTTAATATTTTAAGCGGCATGGCGGGATTGCATGGCATTGTGCTACCGGAAAAATATGCGCAATCCTTGGCGTTCCTCAACGGCTTTGGAGTCTCTTTTGAAACGCTTATCACCTCAAATTTTCATTTGCAATCGCTTGTATTTCTTGTTGTCGTCTTTTGTGGAGCGCTTTGGCTGCCCAATTCACAAATCTGGATGGAACGCTTTAAACAGCGTCCTCTGTTGTGGTCAATTCCTTGTTTAGTTTTGTTCTTTGCATGCGTCACGCAATTTGATGAAAGCATTGCACAATTTTTATATTATCAATTTTGATGAAGAAGTTATGAATCCTAAGCACTGTAAATGGTTTGTTTTGATTATCTTGGTTCCCTCTCTATGCGTGTGGATGGCCATGAATTTGCTCGTGAACCCTTTTGACTTCTATCCTTTCCCTCCCCTGCACCGCGTCAACGATGTGAAAGTGGCTATGGGAGTTTCTCAACGTCTTCATTGTGCTATGGAAATTGCCAGGCAAAAGCCGCTGGGAATTGTTTTAGGAACCTCTCGTTGCAACAATGGAATCGATCCTGTGGATTTAGAAAAATTAGGGTATCCGCATGTTTTTAATTCCGGATTTGGTCAATCCAATATGAAAGAAAAATATTATTTTCTTGAGCATGCCCTTTATCATCAACCGGATTTAAAACTCGTCGTCATCGGCCTTGATTTTTTCAATTTTGGTAAAGGAAATTCTGTCAAGCGGGGTTCTAAGCATGGTTTTTCCCTTAATGACCTTAAAGGCAATACATTTAGTCCCCTTCAATATTTTCATTTTTTATTTAAGCCTCTTAGCCATAGCTACAAAACATGGAATGCCAACTATTCAGAAGATTTAGATCTGATTTATCTGGATAATGGCCTGTGGAACCCTATCCTGAGCGCGAATCCTAAAATCAATCCTTTCTTTGATAAAACAGATATAGATTTTGTCCGCTATGTCTTGCGCACAAAAGAATATTATTCTAAGTACAAGCTCTCTTATAAACAAATCCACTTTTTTAAAAAAATTGTGCGGCTATGCCGAGACAAGAATATTGAGTTAAAAGTCTTCTTTACGCCACCTAAAGTGCTTTATTGGGAAGCGATCTATCGCTCGCAATTATGGCCCACATTTGAAACGTTAAAACGAGAATTAGCGGCTATTTATCCTTTTTGGGATTTTTCCGGTTTTAACTGTGTGACAACAGAAGCGATAGATACAAAGGAAAATCCTCTGTACTATGAATGCAGTCATTTCAGACCCTATGTAGGCCGGTTGATACTGGACCGCATGTATCATCAACCGCATGCCATACAAAATTTTGGTTATTATATCACTGCAGAGAATGTGGAAGACGCCTTACAAAGCATTCGGCAAGATCGGTTGAAATGGTTAGAGACTCAACCTGCTAATCTAAAAGAATTAGATAATGAATTATCGCTTCCTGAATCTCTTCTTTAATTTTCTCTCTGTGCTCTCTGCGTCCTCTATGATAATTGATTAAGTTTTACCATAGAGGACGCAGAGAGCACAGAGAAATGAGAACAAACACTTAAAATTTAAGAAGATGTCAGATCAAAATTAAAGGATAGACACTTCTATCGCTTCAGGACCTTTTCGTCCTTGACCTTCTGTATACTCGACCTTTTGACCTTCTTTTAAATTCTCAGCGCCCCCTTGGACATTGCTTGCGTGAACGAAAAGTTCTTTCCCGCCACCATCTGGAGTGATAAAGCCGAAGCCTTTTTGTGCATTATAAAACTTAATTGTACCTTTATTCTTTGCCATTTGATTCTTCTATTTGATTTTGTTTGATAAGTGATGTCTATATAGGTTGACATCTTTTTTCAAAGATAACGAAAAATTTATAAAAAATCAATACCTGGAAAGTAAATATTCAATCAGTTATATCAAAATTTTGACAATTTTAAGAGGCTATCCCATGTTTTTACTGATGTTACTGAGCTATCTAGCTATTGGTTTAGGCGCAGGTATTATTGGAGGACTCTTAGGAATAGGCGGAGGGGTCATCACGATTCCCGCTTTTTTTCTGATCTTTCAATGGTTAGGCTATCCTCCTTCACAAATCATGCATTTATCCATTGGTACTTCTTTAGCAGCCATGGTCTTGAATACAATTGCCGCAACACATGCTCATCATCGCAGAGGTGCTGTTTTATGGCTTATTTTTGGAAAAATGACTCCAGGACTAATTATCGGCTCTATTTGCGGAGCTTTAATAGCGACTTTACTCTCTGGTCATTTTTTGGCTATTTTCTTTGGTGTCTTCTTATGCTTGCTGTCTCTAAATTTCTTGCGCGGACGCGTTTTACATTTAGGTTTTACGCATTTTCCAAATCCTCTTGATTTGAATTTAATCAGCTTGGGAATTGGAACCCTTTCTAGCATTTTAGGGATTGGTGGGGGTGTTTTGACCGTTCCTTTTCTCTTAGCCTGTCATCTTGAAGATAAGTACGCGATTGGAACGTCTGCCGCCACGACTGTTCTCGTTTCCCTTTTGGGCACATGTGCCTATATTTTCTTTGGATGGACACAAACATTAGGACCGGAAAATCTAGGCTATGTGAATTTACCTGCAAGCTTAATCGTCGGTTTAACCAGCTTCTTTACGGCTCATTACGGCGTACAGCTCACTCATTATTTATCTCCTATCAAAGTGAGAAAAATTTTCGCCTTCATTTTGATTCTCACCGGAATGACTTTTATCACTTTAAGCTTTATCCACATTTAATCTCAGCTTATCTGCCATTCAATCTCTGTTAATTAAGGCGATGTGCGACTTGAGTTAATAAATAAAACGACGATAACGACACAAACGACCTTAACGACAACGTCAAACGACAAAAAGGACAAATGATTTTGTCCATTTAGTCCTTTCACAATGTCGTTAAGGTCGTTTGTGTCGTTTTCGTCGTTTGTCGTTTTTGTCCACTACTTGGGCAAATGCTGATGCTTAGGAATCCCTTCAGCACGCGAAAAGAGCCAGCGCTCTAACATGAAATCTACAGAAAAACGCCCCGGTCCAAAAGCCAACACAATGAGCGCTGTCAACAAGAAATTAAAAGGAGCTTCTGCCACAAATAAACTGGGTTGCTTGAAAAGGGCTTGTAAAGATTCTACGTGCACAGTGGAGTAAGCGGTCATCATGACGATAATGAGAGGAATAGCTACCAAGCGTGAAGCAAATCCTAAGAGTAAACATAAACCCCCGATAAATTCAATTCCGGCGGCCAGGTAAGCCTGCACACTGGCAGCAGGGATGTGATAATGCGTCAACAGCTGAATAAATTGCTCAATGTGATTGAGTTTTTCCCATCCTGCCATCATAAAATGCCATCCCCAATAGAGGCGACACAATAAAAGAATAGGAGATTTTAAGAGCCCGCCTAGAAAGATAAGATATTGATAGGCTTTCGTTGCGCTTTGTAACATAATAAAATTCCTTGTCCTGTCAGTTAGAAGGATTAATAGGGGGCCGAGGTTGTTCCAACACGAAAGCCGCTACATCAAGCGCTTGTTCTTTCGTCAAACTAGCCTGTTGAAAAGGCATATTTAAATACACAAAAGGGGCTAGTACGCGTATTGTATTCATTCCAGCTTCATTATTGAAAGAATAGGGTCCCCAAAGCGGAGGAATTGTTTTTCCCATTGCCTGCTCTACTACTCCCCCGCCTTGTCCATTGGCTTGATGACAAGCCTGGCAATAATGCTCATAGATTTTTTGCCCTTCTTGTGGGTTAGGGATATGCGTACTTTCCCATTTAGGCAAACCCAACCAGGGAATATTTTTTACCTCTTTGACCTCTTTAGAAATCCACGTCAAATAATTGATGATATCATTCATAATTGGAGAATTTAAAGGAAGAGGTTTTCCATTCATGCTTCTTTCAAAACAATCGTTAATACGCTCTTTTAAAGAAATGACTTTTTTATCTCGTTGTGAATAACGAGGATAAACCGTTGTGACGCCTACCAGAGAAATTCCTCCATTTTTACCGCCTAAAGTATCCCCACCTGCAAAGTGGCAGTTTGCACAAGAAAGCTGATCATGTGCATATTTTGGTGCATAAAAAGCCGTATTCGTGATAAGACGGTAGCCTCTCATGACACTATCGCGTATGTCAGGAGGAGCTTGTTCGGGATCAACTAAATTAAACCCAATCAGGTGATGTGCTTGAGCAATAACAAATTGATGTTTAAAAGCTAAGTGGTTATAGTCCGGGTCTTCTTTTGAAGATGAGGGCCAAAAATAGAATAGACCTGCCCCAATTGCCAATAGAATAATAAAGGGAATAATGCAAGATTTGCACATGAGATTTACCCTGTCATTTGATTGCATTATTAATTCTTTTTTGCACAAAATAGCAAGGAAGAATTAAGATTTTCAGTTTTATACTCTTAGAAGGAACCTAATGAACAAAATGTCGACCTTACAGGGAGTAATTGCCATTAGCGCTCTTTTAGCTTTTGGCTTTAGTTTTTTTATTCTTTATTGGCATACTCAAGCCCTTTTAAGCAGTCTAGTGGCCGCTAGTTTTAGTGCAGTCCTGATCGGAGGATCTGTTCTAGTGCTTAGTTGGTTTGTTAGAGCAAAACTTTAATTATTAACAACTTTTACCATAGGATCTAGACGTGAAATGGTTTAATAAAACATGGATTTTTCTTTCATTTGTCACTCTTGGTCTCTCGCACCTAGATGCCAAATCTTTAGAATTCCTCTTGGATCACACCACCCAAGAAAATTTTAATTTGGAAGCTTCTATTCGCGAGCAAAATCAAGAAAATCTTTTAGATGCTTCTTCTATTTACTGCCAACAATTAAAAATTGAAAACTTAGGCGATCAACCTATTCAAAATTGCTTGCCTTTTGTGAACCAAGCGCCCCTTTTAACACTTGAGCAATTGGCTGCCGCATTAGCCGAAGAAAAATATCCTCTGATGGCTCTTTACCACTTATGGAATCAAGCCGTTGTCAAGCAAGAAGTCACAAGCAATCTAGATTGTCATCCCTTGGATTTGCTCAACTTTAAAGGATTTTGCCCTTCTTCTGCTTTTGACATGCAATTTGTCAAGCTTTGCCAAGCCTTAGGTGTCGAAACACGCCTTGTCAATGGCAAAGGTCAAGCGCTCTTTGATTTTTGTTGCCACGATGAAGAATGGAATTTCTTAGATGTTCATCAACACCATGTTTATTTAGGACTTGATAACCAAACACTTGTGTCTTCAGATGCCGTGATGGATGATCCTTTTTTAGCTCTGCGCACCAAACACCAACGCCGCGATCAATCCCTCGATTTTAAAGAAGCTTGGCAACAATTGGCACGTTTAGAAATTTTAGAACCTTGCTCTGCAGAACCGATCACCCTCCCTATCAAAAGCTTAGAAACGCGTCCACAAGGCTTTACCCTTTATCCACAAGAAAATTTGCTATTTGAAACACCTGCCGTTTGCGAAGAATTAGCCGGCTATGAACGCAAGGCTCAGCATACACTCAACTTGGCTGCACGCGCAACAACTCAAGCGTGGACTTACGCTTCTCCTTTCCCCATTCAAAAAATTGAAAACCGCAGCACATCGATTTTACAACTCTTAGATCAGGATACTGATCTCCAACCCGGTGAATTGCTAACTTTAAGCGAACCTGTCTTTCAACTAAGCTTAAACTGCGTAAATCAGCCAGAAGGTCAGTTGATTGTCAGCGGCACATACGCCTGGTCGCTCTTTCCTACCTTTAAACAAGGTGAAAACCACTTGAATTTAGGAAGTGAAGTGAATCCAAGTATCGTGCGTTTGTGCTTTGAAGTGAATGAAACACTTGAAGAAAGTGAAGCTTTACCTGTCGTGCGTCTTGTTAATCCTCAACTCGAATTCGATTATTGTTCTCCACAATTTGCTTTTGGATATGCCACACGTACACCAGAGACCATTTGGTGGCAAATTTCACACGAAGCTGATTTTGCTTTAGTTCCTGCCAACTTTGATCAAATTGAGCCTGCTACCGCATGCTTAACTCTTCCTGCTATTAGCGAAACTTTTTTAAATCCGGATGAAACGTATTATTTTCGCGTCAAAGGCAATTATCAAGGTCAATGGAGTGAGTGGTCTGAAGTTTATCCCTTTGTTGTGCATAAACCAAGAGCACTTGAAAATGTGGAATTTGACCAAGTGGCTGACAATTGTTATGAACTCAATTGGGAACGCTGGGCAGAAGAGGTAGATAGTCCTGTTGAATACTTAGTGTTTGGATCTAACTCTCTTGACTTTATCCCTTCTATTTATAGCGACAAGCAAGTCAACGCAATGGTAGATGGTGTAGTGGTAGAAGAAGAAGCTAATGATAACTTAGTCGCCATCACTACAGACCCTCACTTACGTGTAAAAGGGACTTTGGCTTATTACCGCATTATAGTTAGACAACGTGGACAACTCTCTAATCCTTCTCCTCTGATTCATGTCTATGATAGTGATTTAGTGCAACCACGCAACGTTTTACAAGTAGTGAAGGACGAACATCATCGTCAAATTGCTAAGAGAACCTTATTCCCTGCTTCTTTTCCTTGGAGCGAAGTTGCGCTTCCGCATGCTGTCTTGCCCCCTAATTACACAAACAACATGATCACCATTCAGTCGCTATTGCGTTCAGCCAAGCAATTGGATAAACTGGATAAAAAGAAATATGAATATGTGTCTCCTCAAGTACCTGATGAGGTGTGGGATGCCGTGAAACCTTATCTCTTGCCTAGCAACCATCCAGCTTGGCCTAAGCTCAATCGCATTTTCTGTGCGACTCGCGTCATTCAAACTCCTGAAACTTTCAGAGATGCCGGATTTAAACGTTGGAATCCAGGACGTTGGAGCCGTGTCTTGGCGTCTAGTCATCCTGAACTCAAAGAGTATTTTATTAAAGCTTATGCGGATACAGAAGTAGGCATCATGTATGATTGGAAGAAATGGATTCACCGTATTGAAGGAGCAAAAACCATTCAAGAGTGTATCAATCGCAACAATTTGCAAAAGAATTTTAAAGTACCGCGCAAATACATCTATCCTTTGCCTGCTGAGCCATCTCCCCCTAATAGTTCGCGTTACTTACGCAAAAACTTCATTTTAGTGGCAGATAACATGCGCATTCAGGAGCACAGCAAAAACGAAAAAATGTATAAAAAGAACATGACGCAGCATTTGATGGAAGGATTGTACATCGTTCTGCAAGAATGCGGTTTATATGATTCTGTGTACTGCTTTAACATTCCTTTTTGCAAAGATGGACGTATTGCCGTGATTGATACAGAGTATCACCACAAATGGCCGGTTCCTTTTGATCGCTTGACACATTGTTTTTCGAAAGAAATGGGAAGACATTGGCAAAAGCTCACATTCAATGGAGGGCGCATCCCCAATGGTGTGAACCAACCCAATCCTCCTCGGCAAGATCGCCGAGACGTTCAACACATGAATAAATAATTTCATACTGTTGCTTCTCTGTGCCTCTG
Source organism: Parachlamydiaceae bacterium (assembly GCA_030147755.1). Classification (GTDB taxonomy): domain Bacteria; phylum Chlamydiota; class Chlamydiia; order Chlamydiales; family Parachlamydiaceae; genus JASBUW01. Next base: position 11,866 of record JASBUW010000190.1, on the reverse strand, counting down.
TGAGCTTTGTGATGATGATATTTCACCACAGAGAGCACAGAGAGGCACAGAGAGATATTCATCCCTTACACTCTATTCTATGATGACTCCCTTACTTTTAATAAACTTATTTCTAGCCTGGGTCTATCCTCTTGTTGCTTCTACAGACGATCCTTTTAATGAATTTCTAGGCGAAGAATTCCTATGTGAAGAGGAATCAGGGCCCTATTGGAGTTTCCTAGGGACCGTGATCAACCCTTTAGTCGAAACACATGTTTGGCAACAATTAGAACCTTACTTTTTGCCTGATAATCATCCTCTTAAACCTAAGCTGGATCGTCTTTTTCATAAAAAGCGTGTCACACAATCACGTCAAACATTTGAAGCTGCTGGTTTTGCAAAAATCAAAATACGCGAACCCACAAATTTAATTATAGGAAGGCATCCTGAGTTGACCGGCTATTTGTTGAAAGTGTATCTCGATACTCAACCCCCTGTCTGTGAATGGAGCAATTGGTTAAAACGCATTGAAGGCGCACGCTCAATTCGCTCTTGCTTGAAACGCCATCGTTTTCACCATTTTGTTGTGCCTAAAAAATGGATTTATCCTTTACCTGAAGAGCCTTCCCCTCCTTTTTCCTCTCACTATCACCGTAAAAACTTCATTTTAGTCGTAGAAGATATGCGCATTTTAAAAGGAGAAGAAAATAAAAAAGCCTTTAAAGACAAGATGACACCCGAAATCTTAGATGAGCTTTACGTCATTTTGACAGAAGAAGGCTTAATTGATTCTGTTTATCTCGATAACATTCCTTTTACTAAAAGTGGGAAGATCGCTTTTATTGATACGGAGCATCATCACTTGCAACCGATCAAGTATGAAAAATTGACGCGTTATTTCTCTCCTGATATGCAAGCTTATTGGCAGGCCCTCACCTCTTTTTAGAGACATTCATTCCAACATTTAACTAAATAGTTGTTTTATAGATAAAATTTTACAAAATAAAACAAAAATTAAATAAAAAATTAACAAATTTAATACATAATAATTATATTAAACAACAAATTAATTATTATGTATTCATTATTTGATTATTCTAATCTCTCATGGACAGCTGAGGCGGCACAAAATGCGGGCAAGCTGTTATTTGATCAAACCATCAAGACAATAGACGATGTTTGCGCCCGAACAAGCGAAGATAATAAAATTCTCTTAATCGGAGTCAATGCTCTAAGTAAATGGGTAGATTTTTTCAAAAAAACAACTTCTCTTTCCCCCCAAGCTTCCCTTTTACTGATGACAACCTCTACCGTACAGGTAATGGGAGGTATTCCTACACTCACATTCGAGGAAGAGCAATTGTTTGGTCAAGTGGAAGAAGGCTTTGCAAAAGGTGACCCGAATGAGGAAATTCTCGAAAAGCTTTATGTTTATTGTATTGGCAATAAAAAATTACAGAGACGTCTGGAAAATCGCTTATATTTGCAAAAAACATGGCCTAGAACAATAGGTTTGGAAAAAACAATTTCGCATATTCGAAATCTTGTGTATCACACTCCAGATATTAGCTTGGATAATATTTCTAATCAAATCGAGCTGCTTGATCAAGTTAAACAAACATTAGACGAGCCTTCTCAATTGAGAAATCTGCTCACTCAGGAAAAGGTGTTACACATCTTTCATTATGCGAGAATAAAAATTCCCGAGACACCGCATTCGACTCCTCTTGTTTTGCAGCTTAAACAATTACAAGAAAAAGCAGCTGAAATCATGACGCTTGCAGGGGCAGGACCTTCCTCTCTTCCGGATGGAACAATTCATATTCTTAAAAACACAGCTACGCATGGTCTCTCCCAGTTTATGTCCCCTTATATTCCTCAATTACAAGGGACTCATGCTTCTTTAAAGTATCAGCATGATGCATCTAATCGAACACTTCACATTGCAAACTATGTTGGCTTAAGCTCGCATGTCTTGTTAAAATATGAATATGATCCTAATCGATTTGATTATTTAGAAATTGATTTTCAGGCTTTGATGACTCCCGGAGGATCTCATGCACTTAATCAATGGATAAATCCGGATGACCAAATTCCTTATATGAAAAAGCTATTTGGCGAAATAGTGAATGAGCAAGCGAAGTTATATGCAGCTAAACAATCTTCTATAAAATTACCTCATAGAGGAGCTATTTCAAATTATAACACATTATTGTTTAAGCAAGATTCTTCTAGATTGACACGTCCGCTTGAAGAAGCAGAAATGCAAAACCAAGAATTATGTTCAACATTCGTCGCTAAATTCATCGAAGAGGCAATTGATAAACTCAATCACAGACTACAAGCAGAATATCAAAAACATCTAGAAGAAGTAAATCCTGAACAGCTCACTCATTTATATAATAGAATAGAAACCAATTGCTTGCGTTTTATTCATTCTCCTTTTCCTGTTTCTTGCAATTTAAATAAGATTTCACCCTATGATTTGGCTCATCATTTTCCTGCCATTATCCCTTCTATGGCTCATTGGGGTAAGCTTGCACCTTGCATGTCATAGGACGATCTACTTCATGAGTCTTTAAATTTGTTGCGCAAATAATCGCTTAACCAAATAAAACCGGGTAAAAGCAACGCCCATGTTCCCCCAATGGTCATGTAAGTCAAGGAAGGCTGAAGAAGATTGGCTCCTCCTAGCTTGATGGCTGATAGGTAGCTCACAGGTCCTCCCACAGCACCAAATAAAGTCGCCATCCACCAACGCTTTTTAAGCCATGAAAAAAGATGAATATTCACGCTGAAAAGTCCCCACAACAAAAATACCCATAAAGGCGGTAGCCAATGGAAAGAGTGTTGCGGGAGATAATATTCAAGTAATCCGAATTGCTTGTAAGCAATGTCTGATAAGGGTCCTACTAAAAGGACTAAGCCTAGCAGCAAGCATTCGGCAATTTTATGAGACGATTGGTAAAGTTGATAAAAAACCGTAAATAAAATGACGAAGCATCCATAAAAAAGCTGCCCTGTTGCCACTTCTTGCAAGCATAAGGCCCAACCTCCGTAAAAAAGTCCGGTACTAAACGCTTTGTTTAAAAATGGCCACCGCACGTGTTCCCCCTATCATTAGACACTTGGCTAATAGTTGATACAATGTGAATCCGATTAAAATTCCTATTCCTGTATAACATAATCCTTCAATTGTCAAGCTCATTCCTGGTTGAAAAGCAGCTAAAGTAGCGTGTGCAATATCTACCTGCAACTCTTTGACAAACACATAAGGTCGCGACCAAAGCGAACTTTCGCTTAAGTGATAGAGGGCTTGATGCAATTCTTGCCAACGATTGACCACTCCTTGCATAAACTCTCCTTGATGTACAAAATCGGGATCGCTATTCAAGGTAAATTTTTGAATATACTGCTCCAAACTTTTGCCAGAATAAGCTGCCGTTTGACGCAATTGATTCAACAAATGGTTGAGCTCATCCACATGCCCCGCCAAGCGCTGTTGATATTGTTGCATGAATTCAGGGATTTGACTGCCCACGAAAGCTCCTAAAACAACAAATACGCGATCTAACAAAGTTCCAATGAAATGTAATAATTTCATAACAGATCATTTTTTTTAACATGTTAATGGACATAAACACTTTAATCTTAATTATGCACGATTTAATCGATTTTGACTATGTTTATGCGCAAAGAACACAATTTTTTTATTTAATAAATTATAATTCAACAGACAAAACTTGTTTTTTGTTTCTTTTTTAGTTATAATAAAGAAAACAAAAAACAGAGAAATCCATATGAGACAAATTAAGCATCAAAACACTTATGAAGCAGATTTCTATGCCTGGGCAAAAACGCAGAGCACTTTGTTAAAACAACGTGATTTTTCTAAGATTGACCTCAAGCATATCATAGAGGAGATTGATAGTTTGGGACGTTCAGAAAGAAGTGCTTTGAAAAATCAAATGATCCGCTTACTCATGCATTTACTCAAAATAAAGTACCAAGCAGAGAAGCACACTAAATCATGGGATAAGTCTATCGGAAATGCTCGCCTTGCTATAGAAAGAATTGTAGAAGAGAATCCAAGTCTAAAAAGAGAACTTAAGAAAGTTTTAGAAGAATCTTATCCTCATGCACGTAAAAAAGCACATATAGAAACAGGATTAAAAATAGAGACATTTCCTAAAGAATGTCCTTGGACATTGAAAGATGTGCTTTAATGAGCACTAACAACGACAAACGACAGAAACGACCTTAACGATAAACGACAAAAAAGATTTAAGTCATTAAGGTCGTTTGTCGTTTTAATGATCACCTGCATAATAGGGCTCTATGTGCACCGTCACATCCCGCACAGCAGGCCATGCTTTCTGAATTTCAATGCGCACTTGTTGACTGATTTCATGTGCTTTTGCCACAGATAAACGCGGATTTACTTCAATATCAATGTCGACATGCGCATCAGGACCATATTGTTGAATGCGAATTTTCTCGGTTCCTTCTACTCCCGCTGCTTTCAAAGCAGCTTCTCGCACTAATTTGAAAAACTTAGCATCAGGTGCGCGATCCATAAGTTGATGAAAATTGTCGCGTGTAGCTAGCACGCCCACCACAATCATGAAAAGAGCGATACTAATGGCTCCCATTTGATCAATAAGTACACTCCATTCAGGTAAAAACGCGGCAGTTCCTAAAGCAATCGTCGCAAACAAGCTTGTTAAGCTATCCACGCGATAATGCACAGCATCTGCTGCTAAAGCAGGACTATGTTCTTGCTTAGCTGTGTGCATCAAGATGCGATAAGCAATTTCTAGTACTCCCATCGCTATAGCTGGAAATAACCACGCCAACGGATGAATATGCCGATACAGGCTTTCTTGAAAGATGCCCAGGACCTGCTGAACCGACATCACGCTTCCCAACACCAGCAATAAGAGGCCTAAAAGTAATCCTCCAAGCGGTTCATAGCGTCCATGTCCAAAAGGATGATTGCGATCCGGTGGACGTTGCGCCATTTTAATGCAAAAAACCAAAAAAAGGCTCGTCATTACGTCTAAGAGACTAGAAACCGCATCCAAAAAAAGAGCTGAACTATTGATTAAAATAACGCCGATAAATTCGAATACAATAATCGCTAAACGTACTTTAACGCCAAATTGAACCGCTTTGACGACTTCTTTATGCCGTTTAGCACGCGAAGCATAGACATCAGCAGGGAGTGCAAGGGGTTTAGGATATCTAGACATAGGCTTTTAAGTCATAGCCATGGCTTTTTCTATTCCACCGAAGACTTCTTCCGCTTTTTGTAAATGCACTTTTTCTCCCATCACCACTAAAATGTCATGTGCCATTAATTCTGTCTCAGGCGCTGGATTAGATAAAACGCTAGAATCGCGTCGAATCAAAAGTACGGTCAAGCCGTATAGATTGCGCAAACGGGATTCAGACAAGGGTTTTCCCACTAAAGAGGAATGCGGATACAAGCGGTAAGAACCGATTTCTACATTGGAAAGATTGAGCTTAAGGTCTGATAGTTTAGAGGGAAGATATTGCTGGTTGCGCAAAAGCTCGTATCCATCTGCACGAATATCAGCAATGAAGGCATTAATTTCTTGATCGGGAATATGATATTGACGCAAGACGCGCGAAAAAATTTCAACTGAAGTGCCAAACTCATCCGGAATGACTTCATCGGCTCCCAAGTGATTGAGAAGGCTAATTTCTTGCATATAACGCACTCGAATAATGACATACAACGTCGGATTGGCTTCTCGTGCGACCTTGACAATGCGTCGTGCCGCAATGGGATCATTGACCACCACCGCTAAAGCCTTGGCTTGGTAGATATTTAAATGCTCTAACACCGATAAATGCGTCGCATCCCCAAAATGAATGGGTTCTCCTAATTGTCTTTGTTCACGCACCGTGTCTGGATTCATCTCTAGAATAGTATAGGGAATCCCAGCAAGTTTAGAAGAACGCGCCAAATTGCGTCCACTCACTCCAAATCCGACAATGATGATATGCTGCTCTAAGACTTTCTTATCCTCATCTTTTTGCTTTTTTAATCCTGTGCGCAACTTTTCAGGTAAAGGTAAACGCAAGACCCAATTAGCCAATCGCGGAGAAAAATTAATGAGAATGGGGCTAATTGCCATCGTTAAAAGGGAGACCGCGACAAATAATTGATAAGATTGATCATTACCCAATCCATAGGGAATCCCTGTTTTAGCCAGCACAAAAGAGAATTCTCCAATTTGACTGAGCAAAATCCCTGTTAAAACAGCAGTACGAATAGGAAGTCCCAAAAAAATTGTCGCAAGCGCTCCTGTAAAGGTTTTTAAAGCTAAAATTCCTAATGCTAAGGCTAAAATGAACACGGGTTGTTGCAAAACAAAATCGATGTTGAGCAACATTCCGACAGAGATAAAGAAGAAGCTAATAAACAGAGCCTGAAAGGGAAAAATATTGCTAATGGCTTCATTACTATATTCGGATTCCGAAATAATTAACCCAGCCAAAAAGGCGCCGATAGTCAATGAGAGTCCTAAACTCGATGTCAACCACGCAACGCTAAAACAAAGACTGAGCACACTTAATAAAAATAGTTCTTTATTGCGCGTACGTGCAATCAAATGAAGTACACGCGGTACAACACGTTGTGCACAGAAAAAAACAATGGCGAGAATGCCTAATCCTTTGGCTAGTGGCCATAGCAAAGCCAGGTTGACTCCTTGTCCACTTTGCCCTTCTCCAATCAAAGGAGTGAGAAGGATCATCGGAATGGCAATCATGTCTTGAAAGATTAAGATCGAGATCGCCAAGCGTCCATGAGGACTTGCCGACTCCCCTTTTTGATCTAGTAAACCTAGCACAATGGCTGTACTACTCATGGAAAGTAAGCATCCTAAAAAGATCGCTTCACCCCAAGGACGATCTAGTGCTTTAGCAAATAGACAGCTAAATAAGATCGTCAATCCCACTTGTAGAGAGCCTCCTAGCAAAAACAGATGCTTAATTTGCACCAGTTTTTTGAAGGAGAACTCCATGCCAATTCCAAAAAGCAAGAGCACAATACCTATTTGCGCCAAATTTTCAACTTCATCGACGCCTGACACAAGAGCTAGTCCGTGAGGACCTGCTAACACACCTGTGAGCAAGAATCCGACGACAGGAGGCAAACGCAAGCGGTGCCCAATTAAGAGAACAAAAATTGAAATCCCTAAAATAACTAAAAGGTCTTTAAACAAAAATAGTTCCATTGGACCCGCTTTATGTTTGATATGGCTATTAGAATCCTGATTCCTGATAATAAGTTGAGTGCTCCTCTTCTAACACGATGCGCACTCTTTCTTCTTCGGGAATCATTTTCAATAATCCGTAAACAGTTTCATTCACGGCATCCACATAGCCTTGATAGCCTTCTTGTAAATCCTTCACTGTTAACTCATATTTCACATCCGGATGTACTCCTAAATCTTCGATTTTTTGTGAATCTACATTCGCTCTTTCAGCGATGGAGCCCGTATAACCACCACGTAAAATTCCATGAACATTAGGAAATTCAAAGTGGTTGACATATCCCCCTGCACCTGCAGTCCGCCCACCAAAAAGTATAGCACGTCGGCCATCTTGCAAAGTAGCGGGCAAGAAATCTCCGCCGGAAATATCCAATTCATTAATGAGCATCACAATGGGCTTAGTGTAGCGCATATAAGGATGCGGATTAATCATGTCTACCCCCTCAATAGGTGTAGGCCGTGTTAAACGGCGTCCTGCATCCCATTCGCTCAAAATAAATTCAGCTAAAGCTTTTCTAAACAAGATTTCCTGATGATTAAAAAAAGAAAATCCTAAATCTGAATCTTCGTCTTCCTCTACAGAAGAACTCTCATCATTAGAAAAAGAGTTAAATATCAAATCCATCATTTTATACATTTCTAAATCTTGATAAGCTCCGAAAACATCGCGTTGATTAATTTTAATGCGATGGTAGGGTGTTTTAAGGGGTTCATTAATCAACATGGAAAGCAAACGGTTTTGAAAGTGAACCCAACCGCCAAAATTGTTTAATTGATCAATCACTAATGCATCGGTCTTTTCTTGCATAATCGCTAAAATTTCACCAAATTTTTTCGCATGCGAGTCCATTCCTAAATAATGAGGAATGCGGATATACCCCACGGCATGACCTGCCGGATGCTGGTAAATATAAGCATACCAGTTCAAATCAATACAAAAGCAACCAAAACCTTCTTCGGAAGAATCTTCATCTTCTCTCGTCCAAATGATATTTCCTAAAGGAGGTAAAAAGCTTTTATAAGCTCCCAATTCGCCACGACGGCCTGTCATTTTTTGTGCATAATGTTCATGAACAGGATTGATCATGCAAGTTTTAGGCTTTTCCTTTTCTTGAGAAATCGGCTTCCAAGCTCCCAAAAAATTAAGTGGCTGTAAAAAATCGAGAGGATCTTTCACATGCTCGGCTGTATAAGCCCACATCAATTGACAGCTATAAAGTTTGCCTGTTTCATTTGAACGTGTTTTAATGAGGATTGTTCCTTGCGGGACCTCATCGCCTGTTGCCCCTATACGATCTGTCAAAGCCGCTGCGGCCATAGCTTGGTCTGTTTTAGGATTAGTTGTTCGGCCACGCTCTTCTATTAATTCTTCTACCACAGTGGCAATCGGTCTGCCGCCAAACTCTAATAATTCATCTCCCACTTGGATACCATAATAGGAAAAAGGTAAACGTAAAGGATCCACCCAACTAATAAAATAACGATCTTCAATTCCTTTGACACTAAATGGCAAAGTCGCTGCTTCAGTGGAACAAAATACCACTCCCACATGATGATCTTTGGTAGATGCTAAAAATTGACGGACAATTTTTTGAAATTGTTTAGTCGTCATGGGAGATGTCTCCAAAACTTGATTTTTTGATTTCTCAAATTCTGTTTCTAAATCCCAACCAAAATGCTCTTTTTTCCATTCAGCAGGCGCATATCCCACTTCCAAATGGTGTTTGATGATTTCTAAATCCTGAATCATTTTTGCTTTTCTTTGATCTTCTAAAGAACTGGCAGATAAAGCATTAAAAATTAAACTAAAACAGCAAAACATTATTAGGGAACGCATAGTTATCCTTTTTTTAAGTTATGGACTCCTTTCTATCATCCTCTTTCCGGTTTTTTTGGTAAAAGAAAAAATTTAAATTTTTCTTATTCCAAAATTTTCTGCATCTATCATAATTGAACAAACTTAAAAATCAACAAATAAAACTATTTAAACAAAAGATAAAATACATTATAATATAACAAAGAAATATTTTATAAGGTTTTTTATGTTATCAATAAATCATTCAAATAATAATAATTTATTAGCAAATAAAGAGAATATTCAATCTCCCACTCATCCACATTTACAAGAGATAGAACCAGAAAGAGCGTTCAAAAGGCTCAGACGTACTCCTTTTCTAGAAGCGCTTGAATCGCAGCAGCAACTATTTAATTTGAGTCAATTTACCGAAGATCTTATTCGCTTCAGTCAACAGAAAAATACGCTTAAAGGACGTTTAAAATTATTAAAGAATTTGAAAGAATTTAAAGATGCTCACTATGAAATGAAATTAGCCTATGCCTCTTCTTTCCTACATGTTGCCCTGAGCGAAACACAAGAAGAAACAACATTTAAAGTATGTAATCAATTTAACGTCCCTCTTTTTCAGTTTTCTTATATGTCTGATAATCGTTGGCAAGAAAACCTGATCCAAGGAGAAGAAAATTTAGCAGAAGATGTGCAGTCGTTTTTGCAGACTTTAAGAAGTTTTTATGATCTTTCTGAACAAGTGAAAATTCTCGATTTGACTGATTGGTTACCCGCTGTGCCTGAATCCGCTTCTTTTGCGGAACGCGTGATTCTTTTAAAAAACGCTATGACTTTTGTCAGAAATCCTGCAGTGGTGGAAGGACCAACAGAATGGTGGCAAGCCTGGTTAGAAATAAATTCTGAACATGATAAAAATTCCCCTCCTTTGTCTTTACGTATGATTTTAACAGAATCTCCCTACGATTCTAACACCTTTGCAGCGACTCCAGAAAATCTTGAGCAAACTTATTTATTTATTAAATTTTTTGAAGAAAGAGACGAGAAGTGCACCTCACCTGTTTATGTGTTGCGTGTGGGATTAAATGGACAACAAGCAGAATTGCTTCATCTTCAAGCTGTTTTTAAGCAATTATCCGGCACGTTCATGCGTGATCATCTTCATCTGCCTTTGGAAGGTTTCTTGAAAACAGATTCTATTATTTTGCACGATGCCGCTAAAGTGCAACATCCCTCTTCTCGTGAATTAGAACTCCGCATTTTAAGAGGTTCTTCTTGGTATGAAACAATAGGATATCGAGCTTTAGATTGTCGTGACAAACTGTTACCGGATGGAACAATTATCACACAATCTAGTTCTTATTATGCGGCAGCTGTAGTGAAAATGGCCTCTCTTTCACTCGATCATTTTCATGACGTCATTTTAAAAGGTTGTTATGCGGAACGCTTTCAATTGAGACGACTTAGGTCTACTTATTTATCATCTGCAGACTCTTCTTTTCTCACTTTAGTGAATCGCATTTCTGTTGCTTCTCGTCAAAAATCATCTAAAGCACAGCAACAAGCAAGCCGCGATTTACTTTATGTTTATGATCATTTTTTAACAGTGGGAAAATTACCCATGCAGCCCCAAAAAGAGCAAAAGCTTTACTATTTGGCGTTAGATATTATAGGAGAAACGCGTATTTTTCATAAAACACGGGGCGAGCAAGCTTCTCAGCCAGCTTTTGATCTGTTGCTTGAAAAAGCGCTACAAGATCATTCAGCCTTTACTTGGAAAACTCTACTTCCTTATATTGAAAGTTAAACACAGGATTTATCATGAATGTTATGAGAAATATAGGGGCGGTTCTTGTCAGTGAAGAGATGCAAGATCGCGCATTGAAAACAGTAGGTCTTACTTCTTTAGCCGCTATTAGTGCTTATGGGGGTACTTTCTTTTTTACTCGTCTCAATCCTATGCTTGGAGTCGCTTATTTAAGCACTGTGACTTTAACGAGTCATGTTGCTTATCAAATTTTTGAAAGACTGAAAGAATATGTCGATTCACCCCATTTAAAACAGCTCCTTTCAATCATACAACTAACGCAAATCCCTCTCGTTTTCTATGCTTTATCGGGTCCTGTTCATGCGCATCTTTCTCAGGCCGTTAAACTAGAAATTATTGTCGCAACAGGGCATTTCGTTGCCATCCCTATCTTTTTCTATTTAGCTATTGAAGCATGGCAAGATCCCACATTCTCGAAAATTGCTGCTGCCGGAAGTTTTATGGTTGCGCTTGCCAGTGGATTAAAAACTTACATCCCTTGAAAATCTTTTAGGAGGATGTTAATCCGAATGTCCACAAGACATAGGTAAAATAAAATAAAGTCAGAAGAAGGCCGATTAATCCATATTTGGCGCCCTTTAAGCTTTTTGAAGTAGGATGTTTATCAAAAAACAAGGCCCATATAATCAGAGAAAATCCATAAATATACATGGCAATATAAAAGTAAAACGTGGTGGTATCCATGTGTGAAGCTCTTTATTGTATAAATGTTATAACCACAATTTCGTGCCCGCGGAAACGAAATTTTAATCCAATGAATAGCATTAACGCGTGTTGGGAATCTAGCTTTTCTTTTTGTTTGATCAATTGGTATTCAGTTGACTAAATGATTTACTCACCTTACGCAAACTGAAGTTTGGACAATTGTAGCTAATCGCGGCAGCGATCAAAAGTGGGAAGCCCCGCGTGAAGCGAAAGGCCGGTTAGGCCTGTAGCGGAACGTGGGGA
>JASBUW010000070.1 GCA_030147755.1 Parachlamydiaceae bacterium | reverse complement strand
CCTCAAACCGAAAGTTCAACTGAGGGCAAAAGAATTCCGAATCTAGGGCGCTATCATTTTAAGACACGCCCTGGGCTAATGCAGTGATAGTGCTACCGCACAGATAAAACCAGTCTTTTTAAGTATACTTTGACCAACTACTAAAAAGGTCACTGTTACTTTTTGATATTAGCAACGAAGTTGCTTGGGGGCTCCAAACGCTTCGCGCATAACCTATACCATTTAAAATAGGAAATCACATGCCTAATTCTCCTAAAGAAATTTTAATCGTAGAAGATAATGAAGATAATAGTCTTTTAGCTGAAAAAATTCTGCAGTATTATGGATTCAAAACCGTTGTCACTCCTCATGGACAAGCCGCTTTACAATATTGTGAAACACATCAACCCGATCTCATCTTAATGGATCTTTCTTTACCGGATATTGATGGAATGGAAGTCACTCGTCTTCTACGCAAAAAAGAATCTTATCAAAATGTGCCCATCATTGCATTGACTGCACATGCGATGCATGGAATGCAAGAAACCACTCAAGAAGCAGGTTTAAATGATTTTCTCCCAAAACCTTTTCTGCCCAGTGATTTGATTGTGCTAGTACGTAAATATTTATCTTTTTAAGAGTATCGATGCTGCATTTGATATTTTTGAATTAATGCAGCCACATCTTCTTTTTTAATAGGCTTATTAAGAAAAGCAAGGGCGCCAGGCACCTTTCCCTGAATTTCTTTCGCAATCACGCTAATAAAAGCAAAAGGAATATGCTTCAGTTCAGGATCATCTTGCAACTTGCGTACAATATCATAACCATTCATGGGAGCCATGATCATATCCATAATAACAAAATCAATCGGATAAGCTTTAGCTAAACGTATTCCTTCTTCTCCTGAGGCTGCTGTCAGGACCTGACAACCTAATTCTTGTAAATACGCTTTTAAAATCGATTGAAAATCGAGATCATCTTCTATCACCAAAATAGTTAATTTAGTGGGAAGTACAGGTGAATTTTTCATGCCTTGAAGAGGCTTACTAGACAATTCTACAGACTCGTCTACTAAGGAAATAGGAGGATGCAAAATGAGGCAATAAACGGCCCCTCTCCCCAAACGATTGGTCACTTTAATTTGGTATCCTATCTGATCAGCTAACGCTTGTGCTTTTACTAGATGCCCTTCCGCTTTTTGAGAGACCTCCGCTAGAGGAGGAGAGGGCTTTTCAAGGTCAGGACTGATTTCATTTTGAATGACTTCAATTTCTATAGGTTGCTGAGTTTGTGGATTAATTTTAACACGAATTGTCAAAAGCCCTTGTTTAAGCTCATCAACTGCATGTTGGATTAAATGCGATAAAAGAACTGAGAATTTATTGACGTCTGTTTCTAAAGGTTGGGCATCCTCAGGAATTTCTACATTAAATTGTATGTCTTTAAAAGCAGGTGCAATGCCCTCTAAAACTTTTTTAATTAAATCAGTCAAAACAATGGAAGTCGTGATCAATAGGGGTGGCAAAATGTTTTCTTGTTTAGACACAATCAACATTTCATTTAATAAATTTAAAATCGATCGACAGTTCTCTGAAATGCGAGTCACATAAGTGATGTCTTGCTCTTTTAAATTTCCTCCCAAGTTTCTCATCAGTAATTGAGAAAAGTTCATAATAGAATTAAGAGGAGCTTTTAAATCATAGCTAAAACTGGCTAAAAATTGATTTTTAGATAATTGCACTGCTTCAACAGCCTGTCGGGCACTTTGTAAATCTTGTTCTCCTTTTTTACGATCTGTTAAATCTGACCCTATAAACAAATAACCTTTTACTCCTTCTAACTCGTCGCGCAAAGCTGTAATCGATTGTAAACAAGGAAACAAAACTCCATTTTTCTTCTTCATGATCCATTCAGCATCCGTCCACACTAAATAACGACTCGGTGCAACTAATGTCTCAAATTCACTATGTTGAAACTGAGCAGTCTTAGAGGTAATTTCTTGAGCTTTTCCTTGCGTTTTACTTCGACTATAAAAAGTCAAAATAGACATTTTACCTATGACTTCATCTACTCGATAGCCTAAAGCTTTTTCTGCTCCTTTATTAAAACTGGTGACAATTCCTTGCGCATCTGTTGTGATGATCACTTGCTTAGCACTATTTAAAATGGCCTCATATAGCCCATATGTCTCTTTAAATTGTTGTTTGACTTGCATCAATTTCTTGGCATCGCGATAAAATAAAAATGAAAATAACCCCACTAAAAAAATATTGAGAATGCCGGCTAAAAAATTTAACCAAAAGCTTCGATCACTCCATGTTTTAACGCTTTCCTCTTGTGCCTTTAAGCGTTGGTCTTGATCATTTAACATCTCATCCACAAGAATGCGTATATGATCCATATAGCGTTTCCCTTCGCGATCCGCTACCTTTGCGCGCGCAGCCTCAAAACCTTGGCTGTTGCGAATTTGAATACGATCATCGAGCTCATCTAATTTAAGCTGCATCAGACGAGATAATTCTTGAAAAAGAGAATAGTCTCTAGGCGTGCTTAATCCTGCTTCTAGTAAACGATAATGCTCTTCAATATTTTTAAGCGCTTGATAATAAGGCTCTAAATAATCATTAAAACCCGTAATGATATAACCTCTTTGCCCCGTTTCTGCATCTTTGAAATCAGATAAGAGAAGAACGAGATTTTCGCGCTGCCGAACCATTTCACGACGCGTGTGCATAGACTGAAATAATTCTGTAAAGCTAAAAAAAGACAGTAGACTTAGAATGACTGTTGTGAGCACGCCTAACAGTAACAAAATCAAGTAACTTCTCTTCATATCTTTTCCTACATATCTAGCGCAGAAGGTTTTGCCTCTATTTTTAAATGAATAAATAGACTATTAAATTCTTGCAAGATAATTGCAACTTGTTTGAGTTGATAAAAAAAGACAAAATATTGTTCTACAACATCTAAATTATATTTTTTTGTTGCTTTTGTCGTGCGAAAACGCATCAATTCTTCATTGAGCTTCTTTTGTAAATGTGTCAATTCGCCAAAGTTAAAGTTTGCTTTTCCCGTTCTGAGTTCTAACGCAGTTTCATTAAAAGCCAAGTCAATTGTTTCGACAATCTGTTTGACTTGCTGTTTTAACTCTTCATCAAAAACTTCCTCTAGAGACAAATTAAAGACATTTTGTAAGGCAAGCAAGCTATCCCATAAACGGACTTGATAATTAATTAAGTCGACCCAAATGCCAATGGGAGTAAACCTCAGAAAAAGTTCCACTTTAGACTCACCTAAAATTAAGCGACTTTGTACAAGAGAATCTTGCACTTCATCTACAAGGCTTTGTGAAATTTTTTGACTCTTATGAGGGCTATTGAGGGGAATTAATAAATGCTCATAGAACTGACGCAATAAACTAAATGTATAAGCCATGTTTAAACGCATTTTAGTGAGGGCTTGAGAGGGCCATAGGAGATGCGTCATGACAATTGCCACGACAAATCCCAAACAAGTGTCTAAAAAACGAAAAAAAGCAGATGTCCATGGACCCACAACAGGATGAAATTCCCAAGGAATGATCACCACTGCCACTGATAAAGAAGCAATGCGGTAACTATCTTGTAAACCTAACAGGGAACATAAAACAACCGTCGTCAAGATAGCCAGTCCCAACATTTCCACACTTGATCCGATATGGGCCGCAAAAAAAGCTCCGCACAAAGATCCTATAATGACTCCCAATAAACGATTCCAAATCGCTTTATAGGTGCCACCTAAATTCTCTTGCAAAACGATAATGGAGGAAATCACACACCATAATCCTCCCAATACGGGATCAGGGTGTGGAATGATTTTATCTAGTTGAAAACTCAACAATAAACTAAAAATGGCCGTTAAAGCAATTTTAATGGCCATTTTGAACTCTACTTGCTCCCACTGCTTTTTCAAAGCCAATACATATTGATGAGTTTTAGACATAAAATCTCGCAAAAATAAAAAGTCACTATTCAGATACTCACCAAAATCGGCTCAAAAATTGCAAGTACTTAGGGCGTGTTCTCAAATTCCTAGTGCCCTATATTTGAAATTATTTTCTTCTAGGCTGCAATGTCAAGATTGGGATCATATTGGATTAATATGATCCCAATCTTGACATTGCAGCCTAGAAGAAAAGAATTCAAATCTAGGTCCACTAGGAATTTGAGAACACGCCCTAGAGAAGTAGCCAAATACTCTCTTCTTGAGATATAAAAAGAGAGCAGTTGATTGTCAATTAAAGAGTGATTTGTTATAAACAGATTGAGATTAAAAATTGTTGAGGAGGTCCATCTATTATGAAACATCGTAAAGCTTCTCACAATCGCTCCTCTCATCAAGCATCTCCTACTCATAAGCCTACTACCCCCTCTAGTGATCCTCAAGGACTTACTTTAGAAGAAATGGCAGCGCATATTGCTGCTCTACGCCGACCTCCCCATTTATCTCCTAACCCTTTAAGTGGCAACTCGCTCTATTAAGAATTAAAGATTTAATTTTAAATAAGTTATACTTAATTCTCCTCACTCTGCAAGAAAGAGTTGCTGCAATCAAGGTATTTGATTACAGTCAAAAACACAGTAAACTTTTTTTTAAAGGAGGCTATTTTATGGCTAAACAAAACGCATTTTACGAAATGTTTGTCGATTTGTTAAAAGACATGTTTGATGCTGAAAATCAAATTGTTGAGCATTTACCTCAAGTGATTCAAGCTTGCGCGAACCCAGAACTGAAAGAAGCTCTTGCTCAGCATTTAGATGAAACCAAAAATCAAGTCCAGCGCTTGAAAAAAATCTTCAAAATGTTAAATGAAAATCCTACAGGCAAACCTTGCAAAGCAATGCAAGGACTATTTGAAGAAGGACAAGAAGAGCTCAATAAAAAAGATGTTCCTTCAAGTGTTAAAGACGCTTGCCTAATTGTTTGCTGCCAAAAAATTGAACATTATGAAATTGCAAGTTATGGTTCCGCACGTGCTCTTGCACGTCACCTCAATAACGCCGGTCTGAGTGAGCGAGTAGACTTTGATGAAATTGCGGATATTTTACAACAAAGTTTAGATGAAGAAAGCGCAGCCGATGAAAAGCTCACAGATATTGCAGAAGGAGGTTTCTTTACTGAAGGTGTCAACGACGCAGCAGAACAAGCGCAAGAAAGCAAAGCAGCGAGAGGTTCTAAACGTAATCTCTAATTGAATACGTGTGTGCTCTCTGTGTTCTCTGTGTCCTCTGTGGTTATTTATTAGATTTTACCACAGAGTGCACAGAGAGCACAGAGAGAAATAATGTAAATACTTAAATGAAATGGAGGATATATGGCTGAAAAACAATTCCCCCCACAACACCAACCTCAACAACCCGGTATTGAATCTGAAATGGTGCCTAAACCTCAAGCAGAAGATTTATCTTATCAAGGAAGCCATAAACTTGAAAACAAAGTGGCTCTCATTACCGGTGGAGATAGTGGAATTGGACGTGCAGTCGCTATCGCTTTTGCAAAAGAAGGAGCGGATGTCGCCATTGTTTATCTAAATGAACATCAAGATGCACAAGAAACCAAAGAGAAGGTGGAGCGAGAAGGTCGGCATTGTCTCTTGATTGCAGGAGATGTGGGAGAAGAAAATTTTTGCCACAAAGCCGTTGAACAAACGGTACAAGAATTAGGTCAATTAAATATTTTGGTCAATGGAGCTGCTGAACAACATCCTCAAGATGATATTCAAAAAATTACCAAAGAACAGCTTGAACGTACTTTTCGAACCAATATTTTTTCTTTTTTTTATTTAACTCAAGCAGCTCTTAAGCATATGAAAGCCGGCTCTACCATTATCAACACTACATCTGTGACCGCTTATAAGGGAAATCCTACTTTATTAGATTATTCTTCTACCAAAGGGGCCATTGTGGCTTTTACACGCTCTTTATCTAGAAATTTGGCAGATAAAGGTATTCGCGTCAATGCAGTCGCGCCAGGTCCCATTTGGACACCTTTAATTCCTTCTACTTTCGATGAAAAGAAAGTCGAAAGCTTTGGTAGTAATACACCCATGGGACGTGCAGGCCAGCCATCAGAAGTCGCACCTAGCTATGTGTTCTTAGCTTCTAAAGATTCTTCTTATATGACCGGACAAATTTTACACCCTAATGGGGGCGATATTGTAAATAGCTAACAAATGACGACCATCTAAAAATGGAGAAAAAAACTTATGTCCAGAGTGAAGCCTATCAGCCCTGAAGAAGCAAAAAGTGAAGTGAAAACGATTTATCAAGATTTCGAAAAACAATTAGGTAGAGTTCCCAATATTTTCTTAAATATGGGAAATTCAATTGCTGCTCTTAAAGCTTTCTTAGGACTCAGTGAAGCCGCAAATCAAACGACTCTTTCTCCTCTTTTGCGTGAAAAAATTGCTTTAGTGGTGAGCCAAACTAATCATTGTCAATATTGTCTATCTGCGCATATGGCCATTGCTAAAGGGTTAGGTGTAAAAGAACAAGATATTTTAAGCGCTCGTCATGGAGAATCTCACGAAGCTAAATCAGAAGCCATCTTAAAATTCGCTAAAACAGTCGTGGAAAGTCGTGCGCATGTCTCTAATCAAGATATTGCCACGTTGAAAGCAGCAGGAGTCAATGATCAAGAACTGGTTGAAATTATTGTTTTGATCATTCTCAATATGTATACCAACTATTTTAACTTGATTACAGATCCCAAAGTCGATTTTCCGCATGCTCCGGAACTCACTTAAGAACTTCTAGAAATTTTAATTATTTTAAGGAGAAAAACATGGTCATTCAAATTGGAATCGATGAAAATATCCGTCGACAAATGTCCCAAAACTTAGGTTTAATTCTAGCTGATACTTACATTTTGTATACAAAAACTCAAAATTTTCATTGGAATGTTATCGATCCTCGTTTTCATTCTTTACATGTGTTTTGGGAAAAACAATACGAAGAGTTAGCAGAAGGGATTGATGATATCGCTGAACGCATTCGCATTTTAGGAGAGCGCTCTCCAGGTAGTTTAAAACAATTCTTAGATATGACATCTCTAAATGAATCGGATGGAGATTTAAGCGGAGACGAAATGTTGGAAGTCCTATTAAATGACCATGAAACATTATGTCGTTTCATTAGAGAACGCATTGCGCTTGCCTCTAAACTTGGTGATGAAGGAACTGCTGATCTTCTTATTCAGCGTTTACGTTTCCATGAAAAAACAGCGTGGATGTTGCGCAGCCATCTCTTGACTGTCACAAATTAAATTATTTTATACAGGATCAATCTATGGTAATACAACAACAAGTGGCAACCATGAAAGCGATTATCATGCGTGATTTTGGGGGTGCAGATCAACTAAAAATGGAGCAAGTGGAAGTGCCTATTCCCGGACCTGAAGAAGTGCAAATTCAAATTGCTTATACAGCTGTCAACCCGGTAGACTGGAAAATTCGCACAGGTCTTTTGCAAAAGCGTTTGCCTCATCAATTTCCTATTGTCCCCGGCTGGGATGCCGCCGGCATTGTCACAGCCATTGGTGAAAACGTGACACAATTTCAAGTAGGAGATGACGTCTTTGCCTATTGCCGTAAACCTGTGATTCAATGGGGAACGTATGCTGAATATATTTGTTATCCTGCTAAAGATGTCGCTTATAAACCTGCTAACCTTTCCTTTGCCCAAGCAGCTGCCATTCCTTTAGCCGGTCTTACCGCTTGGCAAGCTTTGTTCGATGCCGCCCATCTTAAACGACAGGAAAAAGTTCTCATTCAAGCAGGCGCTGGAGGCGTGGGCAGCTTAGCGATTCAATTTGCCAAATTAGCCGGAGCTTACGTGATCACTACTGCCGGCAAACAAAATCATGAGTATGTTAAATCTTTGGGAGCAGATGTTATCATTGATTATCGTACGCAATCTACACGAGATGAAATTAAACGAATAGCTCCGGATGGCCTTGATGTTGTTTTTGACACGTTGGGCGGAGAAACTTTAAAAGAAAGTTTTGCTTATTTGAAACCTGAAGGACGCTTAGTTTCTATTGTGGAACCTCCGAATCAAGAATTAGCAGCCAAATTTAATGTGCATGCCCAGCATGTTTTTGTGTCTCCTAACGGGCCAGAATTACAGCACATTTCAGATTTGATTCAAGCTGGTCAAGTGCAACCTATTCCTGTACAAGAAATGCCTTTAGAAAAAGCAGCTGAAGCACAGGAACTCAATCGACAAGGGCATACGCAAGGCAAAATTGTTTTACGAGTACATTAAGACAAATCGCGAAGCGTTTGGAGTGCGAAGGTCCTCTTTCGCTTTTATGTGAGACGTCTTTCATGAAAGCGAAGGAGGACCTTCGCACTCCTGAGTAACTAAACATTGTTATTAGCTCGCTCTTTTAAAGTGTTTTTTTAGTAATTGATCAGAGCGTGCTTAAAAAGACTGGTTTTATCTGCGGTAGCACTATCACTGCATTAGCCCAGACCGAGCGCGTTTAGCGCTCGTTCTGGGTAAATAATGCCATTTGATTAGCACTGCGGTTAGCAGTGCAACTATTCAGAGTCCGTGTAGCACTGCTAACCGCAGTGCAATATATTGTGCGTTAAATCCCAGAACGAGCGCTAAACGCGCTCGGTCTGGGGCGTGTCTTAAAATGCTAGCGCCCTAGATTCGGAATTCTTTTGCCCTCAGTTGAACTTTCGGTTTGAGGGCAATATTGGTTTAATATTGCCCTCAA
>JASBUW010000158.1 GCA_030147755.1 Parachlamydiaceae bacterium | reverse complement strand
CCTAACCGGCCTTTCGCTTCACGCGGGGCTTCCCACTTTTGATCGCTGCCGCGATTAGCTACAATTGTCCAAACTTCAGTTTGCGTAAGGTGAGTTACCAAAGAATCACTTTTTAAAACGTCATATGCGAGGAAACATTTTGTCGACGGCCTCTTTTTGTTCTTCATTGAAATAAGCACGCACCTGATCCCTCCGCTTGATTGAGAGAAGATCATAGAAAGTTAATAAGCGTTCAACATCTGATTTTTGAATGAGTTGTTTAAGCTCTGAATCCGTCCACATCGTCCTCGCAAATCCTACTCTCACTCCTTCTAATGTTAAAGTCTGCCAATTCGCCAATAAACTGCTGCCATTCATTTCCCATGCCGGACCAAATAGATTTCTTTGTATAATGGCGGGTAATTTAGAGGCAAAATTAACGATTTCATGTGATTGATTGAATCGTGCAAGTAAAAGACGCTCAAAACAATAATCTTGCAATTGCTTTTTTTCATCTTCTAAAATTTCTTCTGAATCTAATATTTGTTCCCTTATTGTAGGCTTCATTGTAGGCCATGCAATCCGTAAATAATTAAAAGGCGTAGACTGCACATACGCTTTAATGTCAGCTTCACGATCTAAATCTTGACCAAATGTAAGATACATATCCACAGGATTCAATTTCTCACTATCTAAAATCTGATAATCAGCCATTAGTTGCTCAAAATCTTTAAGAGATGTTTGCTCCGGATGATTTTCACGAAAAGATTGTAATAATTGATGTAACCGCTCTTCATTTTGATAGGATCCCTCTATCAAGGCATCTATGAAATAATGCTCTATTGAAGGCGGAGGTGGCCTAGGAGCTAATCTATTAGGCGAGTTATGAGGTGATCTATTATATCTTTGATAACCCAAGCAAAGCCCTCTCAATTGATTAAATGTCATCAAAGGAATACAAGCAGATAACAAAGATTTACCTCCATTTTTGATTAAAAAGAAAAACTGACGAATCGAGGCAATTTGAGATCCTTGATAATATTTTAAACATTCGGCAAGCACCTCCACATTTTTTAATTTATTGAAATATTCGTTGCTCATAAGCTCTAAAAGTTTAGAATCTTTCATCGTTATGAATATTTTTACAACTATCTCTAAAGGCTTTATACACAAAATTTCATCCACTGCCTTAAACCATCTTGGATATTCTGTTATTTTCAGATTATTCCATTCAGTTCTCATTTTATCGGGAGGCAGGGCTAGCCAATAGCTAATTTTCATCTTTAAAGACAGGTGAGGGAGTATCTTCGCAAAAGTTTCTGGTGACAATTCCGTCAGAAAAATCAGTTGATCTGCTGTTTCTAAACTTTCGATTAAAGCATTCGCATAACTTTCTTGCAGATCAATAAATGGATCATCCATGATTGCTTCTGTCAAATTGAGGATCCCTTGTCGATAATCAGGCTTAAGTAAATTTTCTTGAGTCAAATAATCTTGCATGGATAATCCATTTTCCACATGCGCACAACGAATTCTGATTTTTGCAATCAAATCTTGTTGATCCTCTATCACGTCATGTGGAGCTTCTCCCCATGGAATAGCAAGAAAAAATTGCAAGGCTAAAGAAGGTGACAAATGTTCTATTACTATAGCACGCTTCTCAACAGGGACTGCTTTCCCTAGCTTTAACATCTGGTCAACGGGAAGAACTTCTGCTTCTTGAAGTGCATACAAAAATAACTGTAAAAAGACATCTCGATCTTCGCGCTCAGAAAAAGCGTAATCGACAACAACCAATGGATCTAATTTTGTTATATCTTCCTTTTCTTGAGGATAAAGATGTTTGGCAAAAGTTGCAGCAGCTTCCACCTGTTCTTGTGTGAGCAGTTCAGTAAGAATACGATTAGTAGAAATTTTTTCTCTTACAGCATCCTCTTCAAAAATCTGTTTTCCTCTATGTGACAAAAAAACTTCACGCCTTGCAAGAGGCAAAAGATGCAAATAAAAGCGTATAAAATTTTCTTCTTTAGAACTTAAGTGGTTAATAAAACATTGTGAGCTTATCATTTGTAAAAATTCAGATTCTACCACTTCTTCTAATGTCGTTTTTAAAACCGTTGCCATCTCAGCAGGTTCATCGAAAGCTTCTTTTAATAACCGCACTAGCGGCAATTCCATCTGTCCATCTAGCAATAAAAAACGAAAAGCAGCAGATAAGGCGGTTTCAGAACAATTTGTGAGCAATTGAAATAGCTCCTCTTGATGCTCGACATACTGCTGGAAAAAATTTTCCAGTGCACCTTTAATGATTTGAAAAGCAAGAGTATTGGTTCTCTTATCTTTTTGCTTAGCATAAGAAATTAAAAGTGTCGTTAAATCAAAATCACCGCTTAAAGTTCTTTGAATTTTATTCAATTCTTCTGCTTCTAGACTTGGCAATAAATCCCATAAGGCTAATTTTTGATCGCATTCTGTCACTTCACTTATCCATAGAGAAATACTAGCTAAGCTGACAGCCGGCTGTCCTTGTGCTTTAAAGTGCTCTAGAAATGGATTAAAACCCAATTGTTGAAACAAAGGACTTAAAAAATAGCCGCGAATCGCTGCTCCTACAAGAGACCGTTCTTGCTCATCTGTAGCTAAATCCAGTAAACGATAAATATGCAAATACACGCCTTGATAAGTCGCTTGTGTATCTAAAAGCTGCGTGAAACGTGCTTGTACATTTTCAGGAGTTTTTAAATGCAGACATAATAAACGAAAAAATTCGAGGCAATCTAGATTGACGTGCTGAGCATTCCACACCTCACGACACAATATCCACTGTTTTTCCTCTATTAAAGGAAGAAATTCTTGCGTTAATGCACGCAAATAATGAGACCTCTCGAAAGGCTCAAGTCCTCTCGCAGTCGAGGCTAAAATTTGCTGAAAAGATAGAAAATCTAAATGAGGATCTTTTAGTTTTTCTTTCAGCACATAAGCATCTAGTAATGCATACATATGATCTTTATCAAGACTTTCATATAAAGCCCCATGCTCAACGCAAAAAGTTGCCAATTTTTGCAAATAAGCTTCTCGTACATGATCATTGTGCAAGCCTTGTACTTTTCTTTTAAGAATAGTCAAAATCGTTTTTTGCACGTTTTGTTCGTCTGTTAGCATTTCTTGTAAGACTACAGATACATCGCTGGCTAGAAGAGCACGCATTAGCAATTCTCTTTTGTCTGGTAATGCTTGAAGCATACTTCTATCATAAGAAAAAATGTTGACAATTTGAGGAACGTAAGATTTCTTATCTTGACTCCACATCAATTCAACAAAGTGTGTCAACTTGCTGGTGGGCATAGCTTGCACAAGAAGCGGAAATGCCAGCTTTGCTTGCAAATGAAATCCATTAGGATCTAATGCCATAAGTTTTGTGATTTCTTCTTCTGTCATCAGCTCACAAATAGCAGTCAACTCTTGTTTTCTATAAGCAATATGCGGTGCATCTTTAAGAAAAGCAGCTAAGAATTCACGCACTTTTTCAGGATCATGCCGAATATCTTGATAGGTTAATTCTCTTGCAGGTGGTGGTGGATTAATGATCAGCTTTGGTATTATCGGCTCCGGTATAGGGGGCGGTTTTTCTTGCTTAACAGGCTCTTGTTGTTTCACCGGCTGTTGTACTTGCTTTTCTTGTATCGGTATCGGAACAGGAGCTTGTTTAGGTGCCGGCGGTCGAGGAAGTTCAATAGGCATTTTAATCTGCGGTGGGGTGATGTCAATCTTTTCCTCTACTTGAATAGGAAGCTGAGGAGGTGGAATGAGAGGCGGTGAAATTTTACGTGCTTCGCTTCTTACCTTTAACTCATCATCCGCTTGCTTACTTAGAGTTTGACAAAGGTCTTGAACAGCTCTTCCAAAAATGAGAGTATAGATTTTCCAATGCTTTTGATAATAATCTTTTTGAATGCGTTGAATATTCTTTTGAAAATTAATGAGATCACGTCGAGAAGCTATTTGAAAAGCATCAGGTTGACTATTTAAATGACGTTGTATTTCTTTAAGATTGGTTTCTAGACGTAATTTACCCGTTAATCGCTCTGTCCAAGTCCATTGCCCTTGGTCCCTAATTTCTATCTGAGAACCTGTTTTTACAAATCTTTGATGTGAATGAATAGACGCCCAACCAGCAATGAGATTATCCTGAGGGACTGCTTCGATTGGCATATACGTTCCTTTTATTAAACATGTTTACTGCTTTGCGAAACAAATCTAACTCGCTTCTCTGTGCTCTCTGTGTCTCTGTGGTTATTTTATTTATTAACCACAACGGACACAGAAAGCACAGAGAGAAAGAACAATAACAAATCAATACTTTCTCTTAGTAACAAGCAAATGCATTGTATTCTTTATAAGGACTTTTTTATTCTAAAAACAATAGAAAACTTTTAAGATAATGACTTTCAGGGTGAAAGACATTAATAGGATGATCGGGAGCCAAGCGATGCTTGCCTACTATACGCACTTGTCGTTGTGCTTCGCAAGCAGCTTGAAATAGAATTTTTTGAAAGAGTTCTTCGTTGACATGATGCGAACAAGAACAACTCAACAATAAGGATTGAGCCGGCATTTTCTGCATCGCTAAACGATTAATGTCTTTATATCCTCGACAAGCTGCAACAACATCTTTCTGCTTTTTTGCAAAAGCAGGTGGATCCAAAATCACCAGCTCATAAGGAAGTTCGCGCTGCCTTAAAAATTGAAAGACGTCTTCACAAAAAAATTGATGCTTACTATTTTCAAATCCATTCATTTCTACATGCCGCTGTGCTGCCTCTACTGCCTCTTCTGAAATATCAACTGAATCGACATGCTGCGCACCTCCTGCTAAAGCATAGACACTAAAGCCCCCTGTATAAGAAAAAGCATTTAATACCCGTTTTCCTTTAGCAAGCTGCCGAATCCACTGACGCATTTCTCGATGATCTAAAAAAAATCCTGTTTTTTGCGATTTGACTAAAGAGGCAGTAAAATGTAATCCATTTTCTTTAAAAGTCAGATGAGGAGCCTCTAGTCCACTTAAATAGCCCTGTACCTCTTGTAGACCTTCTTCACGGCGTGAAGGCAATAACGATTTTTCATAAATAGTCTGTGGATGTAACCGACGGTTGAGCCATTCGACAATCCAAGATTTTAAACGATCTATGCCTTTGGTAGAGGATTGTAAAACAATCACTTGATCATAACAGTCTACTACTAAACCGGGAATGCCATCCCCTTCTCCATTCACCAAACGATAAGCATTCGTCTGCTGCGGATCAAACCATTGCTGCCGCAATTTCCACGCAGCTTCTAGCCGCTGCTCTAACGCTTGCAAAGGAGGCATTGCATCAAAAACAAGCATACGCCCTGTAATGCCGGAACGTCGATTAAAATAGCCACTTCCTAAAAGTTTTCCGTCTGCTGCATAAACCGGTAAAAGAGCCCCCTCTTCAAAAGGAGGTAAAGATTGAATGGCGCCTGAAAAAATCCAATGATGATGATGGCGAATGGCTTTATCTTTGCCAGGCTTCAGAATAACGCCTTGAAATTGTATTGTCATATGCTCCGCAATGGTAATATGCAAAGCATTTGTAGCGTAATTTTAGAGGTGATTCCGAAATTATTTCCTGTTTTTGTAGCTATTCCCCGGATCGGAATCACCTCTAAAGTCTACGCTACAAATGCTTGATTAAAAATAAAAAATTAGAGAGAGCGCGCAAAAATTCCACCTAATAAAATGCTTAGCCACCCCACAAGAAAAAGCAACCCTCCAACAGGTGTGAGAGCTCCCCATGAACGCACTTCAGAAAGCACAAGAATATACAGGCTACCCGAAAAGATGACTGTGCCTAAGATAAATAGCCAACCTGCCAAGATGAACCAAATTGAATGGCTGACACCTAACAAAAGCACAATGCCCAGCAGAGCCAGAGTATGATACATTTGATAGCGCACTGCCACTTCAAAAACTTCAAAGCTTTCAATGGACAATCTAGACCGTAATAAATGCGCTCCAAAAGCTCCGGCAGCTACGCTAGAAAATCCTAAAAATCCTGCAATGATGAGGAAAGCGTGTTGAATAATCGTCATAAAATCACATTACTTTTGGTAAAGTCCTATTAATTCTGTTTGTTCGATAATATGGCCTTGCATCGCTTTTTCCACATCTTGTTTGGAAGAGCCTGCCGGTAAAGAGAGTTCACGATCTAACGCATATAATTTAAAGTGATAATGATGAGGTTTACCTGCAGGTGGACATGGCCCTTGGTAATACGATTTTTTGAATCCATTTAAACCCTGTAAGGGTTGAGGAGAAAGTGTCGTCAATTCCGGAGCTCCTTCAGATAGACCTTTAAGAGTAGGAGGTAAATTCCACACAATCCAATGATCAAATGTCCCATGCGGAGCATCGGGATCATCCATAATTAATACTAAACTCATTACTCCTTGGGGGACGCTTAAAAATTTCAAAGGAGGTGATATGTTTTCACCATCACAGGTATATCCAGAGGGAATAAATTCGTTCGCTTCAAAAACAGATTCAATCAACATGCCAACCTCTTTAGTGAAAATTAAGCGCGCTTCGTACGACTTGACTTGGTCACTTTATATTTCAGTTGCTCATATTCTTCTTTCCAAAGCGTGAGATTGAGTAAATTGCGTTCAAAGTCTTTCATTTCTTCTTGTAAATTGCCAAATAAAGCTGCAATAGTAGCTTCCGCATTTCTTTGTCCTGTTCTTCCAAAATGAGCATCCTTAAAGAGCTTACTTTCTTTTAAGGCTTGTTCGATGCTTTTTTGCATTTCTTTTTGCGTTAAATCTTTTTCTTTCAAAGCACTTGGATCTGTAGGAACTTGCTTATTAAATTGCTGCAAAGCTTTAAGCAAGTTTTTATATTCCGTCTGAGAAACAGGTTGTTTTTGTGATTTTTGCTGTACGTCATGCAGCCCTGAAGCTGCTTTATCAAGGGTGTGTTGTAATAAACGCCCCAACGGT
Source organism: Parachlamydiaceae bacterium (assembly GCA_030147755.1). Lineage (GTDB taxonomy): Bacteria > Chlamydiota > Chlamydiia > Chlamydiales > Parachlamydiaceae > JASBUW01. The sequence goes on along the minus strand of JASBUW010000158.1, from coordinate 7,418 downwards.
GATGATGCCACCATCATTTTATAACTCCATTATTGTTGATTTTCATCCGCAGCATAACAATAAATTAGCAAATAGTCAAACAATTATTAATATTTCGTTAATAAATGATAAAGATTCTATGTGAAATAGCGGTTTTAATTATTTAGGCAGTCGACAAAATCTCTCTTATATGAGATTCTAGTTGCTTTTAGTTTCTACCTAAAGGTTAAATATGACTAAACGCTCATCTTCGACTTCTTGGCAACAAGTAGGCAAATGGTACAATGAAACAGTCGGTGAACAAGGGCATTATTATCATCAAGCTCTCATTATTCCTAAAACATTAAAACTTCTTCATTTTGCCAAAGATCAACCGTCTTCCTTACTCGATTTAGCTTGTGGACAAGGGGTTCTCAGTCGTCATCTTCCCCCCTCTGTTTCTTATACGGGAGTCGATGCTGCCGCACAACTCATCACAGAGGCGCGTCGTTATGCTCCTCAAGCGTCCTATCAATTTATACAAGCGGATGTCACGCATAAGCTTCCGTTAGAAGCGCATGCTTTTTCCCATGGAACCCTCATTTTGGCATTGCAAAACATTGAAAATCCGGCAGCGGTTTTTAAGAATGCCGGTTATCATTTAAAAGTAGGCGCTCCTTTTGTGATTGTCTTGAATCACCCTTGCTTTCGCATTCCCCGTCAATCTTCTTGGAAAGTAGATGAAGCCAATAAAGTGCAGTATCGTCGGATTGACCGTTATATGTCCCCCATGCAAATTCCCATTCAGATGCATCCGGGCAAAGGAGAAACCTCTGCGCAAACATGGTCTTTTCACCACCCTTTAAGTGCTTATTCTCAATGGCTAAAAGAAGCCGGCTTTGTGATTGAGTTGATAGAAGAATGGTGCTCAGATAAGGTAAGTGAAGGACGTGCGGCTAAAATGGAAAACCGTAGTCGTGAGGAGTTTCCTCTCTTTATGACCATTGTGGCGCGAAAAACTTAATCTTATCAATTTATTAATTTTTTTCTCTTGTTTTGAATGTCCGATATATCGTACAATAAAAATAAAGATTAAAAGTGATGTATGATAAAATACACCGTTTACGAAACTAAAGAATATAGCGATTGGCTAGATGACGAAACTCTAAAATCTAGGAGACAGATTCAAGAAAGGCTTTATAAAATTGAATCATCGGGTCACTTTGGTCATCATAAATACCTAGAAAGCGAAGACCTTTGGGAACTAAAATTTAATGACGGAAGACGTATTTATTATGTCATTGTTCCAGAAACAAAGGTCGTTCTTTTACTCGGAGGTAATAAAAATGGACAGGATAAAGATATCAAAAAAGCATCAAACATACTTAGAAAACTTAGCGAAAGCAAACCTTGATCAAGTTAAAGGTTTAAAGCGCACAAATCCACTTAAAGAACTTATTGATCCTGATAAAACCGCTATGGCTGTTTTCGAATGCCTTTTGAATAATGATCCTGAAGGTGCGATGGAAATGATTGAGATCTATCTGGCAGCACTCAATAAATCAAAGCTCAGAAAGCATGCCAGGCTACCAAAATCAACAATGTATTCAGCTTTGAAGCATAAAAATCCAACAATAAAAACTTTAGCAAAAATTATGTCTTCTTCAGCACATTAATTTTTCCTCCGTGTACCCTGTGGTAAACAATATAACCACAGAGTACACAGATAAAATTAACCCTTCAACACAATATTCAAGAGCTTATTCGGTACAAAAATGACTTTATCAATCTCACGTCCATCTAAGAAAGATGCTACATTTTGATTGCGCTTCGCTGCTTCCAGAATCACTTCTTGTTTTTGATCAAGGGGTAAATCGAAACGACCACGCACTTTTCCATTCACCTGCACCACATACGTGACTTGTGCATCTTGTAAATATTTTTCGTCTGCTTCCGGAAACGCCGCATACGCTAAAGGCTCTTGAATGTCTAAGATTTCCCATACTTCTTCCGCCATATGAGGCGCAAAAGGAGCTAAACATTGTGCCGCCATCTTAATCACACCCCGTGGATAAGCAGGCAATTTAGTAAATTCATTGATAAATTCCATCATCTTGGCAATTGCAGTGTTGAACTGCAACGCTTCAATGTCTTTCCCTACTCCATGCACAAGCCGATGTCCTAATCGCAAGGCGTCTTCTGATATTTCATTCGTCACTTTATCCGAAGTAGCCATGTCATGAAAGCGGTTTAAAAACCGTCGACAGCCTGATACAGCATCTGTATTCCACACTTTTTCTTTCTCTAAAGGACCCATAAACATTTCATATAAACGCAGCGAATCTGCGCCATATTCTTGAATGATTTCATCCGGCGTAATCCCGTTGAGCTTCGATTTTGACATTTTTTCTACTTGGCTCGTGAGCTCTTCTCCCGTGCGTTTATCGTAATATTTGCCTTCTTTTTCTTGAACATTGTGCGGCTCTACATAGGCACGTTGACTATTTTGAAAGGATCGCGCGACAATCAATCCTTGATTGCGCAAAGTTTGAAAGGGTTCTAATGTATGGACATACCCGCAATCATACAATACTTTGTGCCAAAAACGTGCGTACAACAAGTGCAAGACGGCATGTTCGACACCTCCTACGTACATGTCGACAGGCAACCAATAACGCTCGACATTGGGATCCCACGCTTGCTTATCATTATGCGGATCACAAAAGCGCAAATAATACCAGCAAGAGCCCGCCCACTGAGGCATAATGTGCGTCTCGCGATGAGCTGGTTTACCTGTTTTGGAATCTGTGATTTCGACCCATTCTTTGACTTGCGATAAAGGACTTTGCCCCTCACTTGTGGGTTTGTAATTTTCAACCTGAGGAGGACATAAAGGCAATTCATCTTCCTCTAAAATGCGGACGGTACCATCTTCAAACTTTAATAAAGGGAAAGGCTCTCCCCAGTAGCGTTGACGCGAAAACAACCAGTCACGCAATTTATAAGTGATCGCGGCGCGTCCTTTTTTATGCGTTTCTAACCATTCAATGATCTTCTTCTTGGCTTCTTCGACAGATAATCCATTCAACGAAAGATCGCCATGTTCACTATTGATCGCCTGCCCTTCACCTGTCAAGCAATGCTCCCCTTTTTTGACCGCTTCTCGCCTGTCTTCCGGTTGGTCAACGGGATCATAAACAGGACGAATGGGTAATTGATAAGCATGCGCAAATTCAAAATCACGCTCATCATGCGCCGGAACAGCCATAATGCATCCTGTTCCATAACCCATCAACACATAATCTGAAATCCAAATCGGAATTTGTTCTTCATTGACAGGGTTAATCGCATATCCCCCTGTGAAGACACCTGATTTTTGACGATTGAGATCAGTACGGTCTAAATCACTTTTCTTAGCTGTTTGCTCTTGATACGCTTTGACAGCCTCTTTTTGTTCGGGGGTCGTAATGCGTTCAATTAAAGGATGCTCCGGAGCTAAAACCATATATGTTGCCCCAAATAAAGTGTCAGGGCGCGTCGTAAAAATGGTTAATGTTTCTCCTGATGTTTTCTCAGTAAAATTGACGTTGGCCCCTTCACTTTTACCAATCCAATTGATTTGCAATTTTTTTAAACTATCCGGCCAATCAATGAGTTTCAAATCTTCAATCAAACGATCTGCATAAGCCGTGATTTTTAAAATCCATTGACGCAAAGGACGACGTTCAACGGGATGTCCCCCTTCTTTAGAGCGCCCATTTTCCACTTCTTCATTAGCCAGGACTGTTCCTAAAGTGGGACAAAAATTCACTAGCATTTCGGCTTCATAAGCCAATCCTTTTTCATAGAGCTTGGTAAAAATCCATTGAGTCCATTTATAATAAGTCGGATCACTCGTTGCAATTTCACGATCCCAATCATAGCTAAAACCTAACGAACGTAACTGACGACGAAAAGTGTCAATATTTTCCTTAGTCGAAATCGCGGGGTGTGTGCCTGTGCGAATCGCATACTGCTCAGCTGGTAATCCAAAGCTGTCCCATCCCATTGGATGCAAAACATTAAATCCTTTGGTCCGTTTATAGCGCGCTAAAATATCAGTGGCAGTATATCCCTCGACATGGCCCACATGTAACCCTGATCCGGAAGGATAAGGAAACATATCTAGCACATAATACTTCGGTTTTTGCGAATCATTAGGTGTCTTAAAAGTCTGATTATCTTGCCAATGCTTTTGCCATTTGGCTTCAATTTGTTGATGGTCGTACTTCATTTTGGTTCCTGGTTGTGAAGGATTGCAAACAACCCGTTAAAGAGAACTAGCCTAGATTAAAAATCTATGTTAAAGTGAGCTATTAACTGATGTTTAAATTTTATAAGGTAACCCATTAATTTTATGGCAAAAACAAGCAAAAAGTCAAAAAAAAAGGAACTTCCTGAGCGAAGTGCTAAAGAAGAGAAGCTTTTTCAAAATCTTTTGAGAATCACGGAACAATTTATGGGCGGCAAAAGTTTTACGCCTTTGACCGAAGCCGAGCTCTTACAACGCCTCTCTCTTCCTCCTCAGCACCAGGAAATTTTCCACGAAATCTTACAACAACTCGTCAAACAGGGGTTGATTGAAGAAGTCGGCGAACGCTATGAATGGAAAAAATCACGTAGCGATGTGATGAAAGGCATTTTGAGAATGCATGCACGGGGATTTGGATTCGTACAACCTGCTAATCCTGTACTTTATCCCCAAGATGTTTTTATTCCTAAGCACCTCACCAAAAATGCAGTAGATGGCGATGAAGTCGAAGTTCTGATTAATCCGGACTCAGTTTCCGATAAAGGACCCGAAGGCAAAATCATCACCATTTTATCGCGTGCACGCACTCATATGGCAGGCATTATCCGCCAAATCGACAAATACGGTCAACTCGTCGCACATGTCCCTTTATTAGGCACTCAACAACGCGTCGTCATTCAACCCACGCAAGAACAAGTGCTCCGCATTGGGGATCGCGTCGTGATGGAGGTTGTCGAATGGGGATCTAAAGAAACGGAGACTATCTGCCGCTTTTCTCATTATTTAGGCCACATTTCTGATCCTTCTCGCGATATTCATGCCGCAATTGAGGAATTTGAACTGCGTGCCGATTTTCCTAATGATGTCGTAGAAGAAGCCAAAGGCTTAGGCAAGCAAGTCTCTCTCAAAGATATTAAAGCACGCGAAGACTTACGCACACTCACGACTTTTACGATTGACCCCGATACAGCCAAAGACTTTGATGATGCGTTAAGCCTCACTAAAGATGAAGAAGGCAATTACCACTTAGGCGTGCATATTGCCGATGTTTCTCACTATGTCCAACCTGATTCTGCGTTGGATAAAGAAGCCCTTATGCGCTGCAATTCGACTTATTTTCCCAATTTCTGCTTACCCATGCTACCGGGAGTTCTATCGGAAAATCTCTGCAGCCTAAAGGCTAACGTCAACCGTTTAACTGTTTCTGTCCTCATGCGTTTTGATCCTACCGGTACTTTACTGGATCATCGCATGACACGATCTGTCATTAAAAGCTCTAAACGCTTCACTTATAAAGAAGCAAAGAAAGTGTTGGACGGCGAAAAAACGAGTCCCCATAAAGCCACGCTTGAGCTCATGGTGGAACTCTGCCGCCTACTGAAACGCAAACGCTATGAACGCGGCAGCATTGAATTTGCACTCCCTGAATTAGTCGTCATGGTAGATGAAAAGGGCAAACCTTACCAAACAGATTACATCACCTATGATATTACGCATCAGATGGTAGAAGAATTCATGCTCAAAGCCAATGAAATGGTGGCATGGGACTTGACTCAACGCGGCAAAAATCTCACATACCGCATCCATGATGAACCGGCCGAAGAAAACTTGCGTGATTTTTCTCTTTTAGCAGCCGCTTTTGGATTCCGTGTATCAGATAATCCTTCTCCCCAAGATTTGCAAAAATTATTCGAAGAAGCTGAAAAAACGCCTTATGCCAATTACTTAGCTTCAAGTTATATTCGTCGCATGCGTTTAGCCGCTTACTCCCCTGAAAACATTGGACATTATGGCCTTAGTCTTTCTCATTATTGCCATTTTACGAGTCCTATTCGTCGCTATGTGGATTTAGTCGTGCATCGCATTCTCTTTGGACAAAGTGATGACTTTGATTATTTGCAAGAAGTCGCCAATCGTTGTTCCGAACAAGAACGCATTAGCGCCAAAGCAGAAATGAGTGTTCTCAATTTGAAGAAGTTGCGCCTTTTACGTGATATGTATGCGCAAGATCCCTATCGTGAATATGAAGCCATTATTACAAAGGTGAAAAACTTCGGTGTCTATTTTGAAATTATTGATTTGCTTTTAGAAGGTTTTATTCATATTTCTGAATTGGATGAAGATTATTTTGTGTATGAAGAAGAGCGCATGCGCTTACGCGGCACACGACGCGGCGGCACATATGCTCCCGGAGATCGCCTGCATGTCGTACTGCAAGATGTGGACTTCATCACGCAAGAAACAAAGTGGTACATTACGTTTACTCAGCACTCGGAACAAAAACCGGTCATTGTTAAATCCCCTAAAAAGTCTACTAAACAGAAAAAGGATCCCGGTCAACGACTACTCAATAAATGGACCCATAAGGAAGCTAAAGGTAGAGTCAAAAAAGAGAAAAAAACTGCTTTAAAAAAAGTAAAGAAAACAAAGGTTAAAAAAAGAAAACATTGAAAAATTGTTCATTTTCTAACTTTGACAAGCAACTTAAAATTAATACCACTCATTTGTGTTACATCAAAAAATGACGTTGTCGCCTCAATCCAAGACTTAGAGCTGTGGACAAGGTGGACTTCGTGGACGAGGTGGACGACGTGGACATAAAGCTTTGTAAAAGCTATTTAAGCTCTATAAATTCAGCTATTTAAATCATTTCGTCATTTTTTTACTCATTTTGTTTTTATTTTCTAATTCAATTATCATTTTTAACACTATTAATTAAGATTAAGTTTGTTTTATAATAATTTAATGTTAATTTAAGTTATATATTATTTAAAATAATTGTTTATTTTTATATAATTAACATCTTATATACTAACAATTTAAAAACATTAAGAGTCAATAAGTTAGTTATTTAATATAAAGATGAGGTCAAAAGTATGGCTGAACACTCCTATAACCTTGATATTTCTTTATCTTTACCTGTCTTGTATAATACAAACAATGAATGTGCTTTATCCAAACAAGAAAAAGAAGTCTCTCAAGATATAGATAGAATTGTTCATGAGTTTTACAAATCAATAAAAGATTCTATGAACCTATCCGTAAAGTAATCTTGTCAACCACATCCAAGCCATGCCTAATAACATAAAACCATTCCAGTATTGCTTTCGTCTTTCCCATCGAATACACAGGCGCCTAAATTTTCTTTGCATCCAAGCAAAACAGCGTT
>JASBUW010000157.1 GCA_030147755.1 Parachlamydiaceae bacterium | reverse complement strand
AACGCTGTTTTGCTTGGATGCAAAGAAAATTTAGGCGCCTGTGTATTCGATGGGAAAGACGAAAGCAATACTGGAATGGTTTTATGTTATTAGGCATGGCTTGGATGTGGTTGACAAGATTACTTTACGGATAGGTTCATGATTGCATTTTGTATTAGAGCTGTCTTTTGATTATGATAGATAGTAAAGATTCGTGTAAAATTTACACATAATGATCAGGTTTGTGTCTAAAACGAATTTCAGTTACAACTTTTATCCTTCGTAACGAGAATATATCAAATATCCTGAGAAATTGATCTTTTCTGGATGATTGACTATTTCTCGTTTACAAGAGATAAGAAAAGGCTCTGGAAAATCCGCTATAACCTCAGTGGCAGCATCTTCACTTAAGTCGATCTCGTTTTCAGAAGGTTCTCTATCATAATAAAAATATAAGGTAATTACACTATCTTTTTCTTCAACAGATACTTCTCTAAGATTAGGTGTTACTACCCCCCAAAGGGCTTTCATGACAGATAAGCGAAGTCCAGCTACATCCATAATATTTTCCTTAATTTATTTCCCATTAGGGTGAGATGGAACAATATGTGCACCTTTTTTACTATAGCGAATTATCCCTTTTGTTGTGGGTAACTTAATATCTGGATTTTTTTCATTTATATAATAGCCAATGAATTCTCCAAAATCTACTCTTTCTCTATAATCTGGAGTCCCTGGAAGTTTACTATTAACGGGTTGTCCTTTTCCTGCAAATTTAGATAATAATCCTTGAGGATCTGAATGTATAAACTCTCCTCTTCCTGGTTTGAAATTATGTGCGCCAACTACATGTTTATTTTGTTTGTCTATCTCGAGTTTAATATTTTTAAAGAAAGATTCTCTTGCAGTAGCATGTTGTAAAGCGGAAGAAGCAACTGCTTCTTTATTAGCTTGTGAAATCGCCATTGTTTCAAGAGTACATGCTCGGTTCGCGTTGCGCAAATTTCTAAAAGCTGCGCTTGCTTTTGCTATAGCAGTACCTGCAGCTACACCTGTTAGACTACCAGCAAGGGTTTCTACCCCATACTTGCCAACTACCTGGCCAATTAATTCTCCTTTTTCTGCATCACTTAATTGATCAAAGCATTCGTAAAGAATTTTAATTTGTTCAACGCATTTATTAAGTGTATTTGAATCGGCGTTTTTACAGTAATCGACAACACATTCACCAGCTACATAACATGCATTAACAAAGCTTCCGATATTTTCTAGTCCTAGAGGATTCAAAGGGTGGGCAGCCCAGATAGTTGTTCCCATTCCGTACATTGAATGACAAAGAGAGGGGAAAAAGTCTATAGCAGTATTAGATGCATTTTGACAGGCGCTATTGACAAGCGCTATTTTAAAATCTTGTGACGCTTCATGCGTAAGTGCAATTGATTTACCTTTATCTGACATTAAATAATCTTGAATAGCTTGATCAAAACTTCCTATTTCGAAATAAGCTATAGCTCGCTGAAAATACATTTCTTTATTGCTTGGATCTAGTCTAATCGCTGCAGAAAGATATTGAATGGCTTGATCATAAGCTAGGGTTTCAATGCAAACAGACCCTAAATCATGATAAATTTTTGCATCCAATTGATCGACTTGATTAGTTTCTTGGGCTTGATCCATTAATTTAAAAAGTAATTCAGAGGATTTATCAAAATTATTGTTCAAATAAGCTAGCAAACCATAATCATGGTAGACGGCCAAACAAACGTTATTTTGCTTTAAGCATTCTTCAAAGAGTTCGACATATTCAATGATGATTTGATCACTACAATCATAAAGAACTTGTTTACAAAGTAAGGTATCATTTCTGACTCGATTTCGTTCTATTGCAATTTTTTCTTCTTTTTCAGATAGAGAATAAGCCCAACCTGGGCCCATATATTGTTTGTAAATAGATTCAAACTTGAATTCTTTAATGATACTTAAGCGCTGATCAAATAATAAAATATTTTGATAGACATCTGGATAGCGTAGCGTGTTTCGTCTTAAAGAGTTGAGCTGTTTTATTTGTTCGCGATATTCAGTTTCCCACTTTTCTCTATAAGGAGGCAGATCAAATAAAAAATTTTTGCGGGCAGTTCCTTCGTATTGATCAATTAATATTTTGATATTTCTAAGATGGGTACTGTTAAGCGCATATCCATAAGGGTCATCAGCAAAAGCTTTACTTATAAACAAAATAATGAATAAGCAAAGAAAATTTCTCATATTTTTCATTATAAAAATGCTCCTTCATGAAGGTCTGTGCATCCGATCTTACAGAACTGTTCATTCCAATAGGGCGATAAAGGGTCTAATTTATTACACCTAATTCTTAGCACAAACCCACTGCCTTTGGCCTGTTGATAAATGGATGGCTAGCCTCAACAATAATCCATCATAGTTGAAGAAATACTTAGCTCTTTTTTTATCATTTAACCTGTTATACAATCTATGTTTCATAAATATTAAGATCAAGAGTTAAGTAACATGCCAATTGTTAGCGATACCGCAATTACATCTACGATGGATTAAGAAGGCCGACTAGTATTAGGCTTCCCGACAATAGTGTCGTCAACTATCATTATAATGCCGCTTATTTAAAATCAGTCGAACGCAAAGGCTACGTTCACCACTATTTACAGCATGATTTGTCTGGCCAGCTCCTGACTGCGCAATTGATTGGACAAGCGGGTTTTCTTCAACATGCTTATGATCTGAAAGGTCGATTTAAGTATAAACATCATTCTCATTGCTCTCAAACAATTCCACAAGGTGGATACGATACAGTGGGACGTTTGATTCAGTCTATCACTCAGGATCGAGTAGGGCATCTTGCTTCTCATTTTACCTATGACAACCTGGATCATTTGCAAACAGAAAACAGCAATGTTAGACATCTGTATCAAACGGATTCCTTGCATAATCGCGTAAGCAAAAATGACCGTCTTTATAGCGTGAATGCGCTTCATCAACTGTGCGTACAAGGCAATCAACAATATGTTTATGATAAAAGAGGCAATTTATATGAAAAAACACAAGAAGGTCAAACCACTCGTTACACTTATGATGCTTTGAATCGTCTCACTGGTGTAGAGTCTGCTCAAGGTAAAACGACCTATCAATATGATGCGCTTCACCGCCGTCTTAGCAAAACGCATAATGGCAAAACCACGCGTTACTTCTATCAAGGGCAAAATGAGATCGGAAGTGTAGATGAACAAGGCAATTTTCAAGAGTTGCGTGTCTTAAGAATAGGCTTAAACGCCGAAATTGGCGCTACTATTCTTCTTGAACTTGAGGGTCGTACATGGGCCCCTGTGCATGACCGTCAAGGCAATGTCGTGTGTTTGCTTGATCCACAAAATGGACAAGCTATCGAGACTTATCGCTATTCTGCTTTTGGCGAAGAAAGTATTTACAATGCGCAGGGTGAATTAATTACCTCTTCGCAAGTGAATAATCCCTGGCGATTTGCCTCTAAGCGAATGGATCTTGAAACAGGCTGGGTGTATTTTGGGCGGCGCTATTTAGATCCCGACATTGGCCGTTGGACCACACCTGACCCAGCAGGCTTTGCCGATGGTCCAAATCTTTATGCTTATTTGCATCATAATCCCCTTACTGCTTATGACGCCTATGGATTGCTCGGCGAAGCATTTACTGAAGGGAAGGAAGCGGCTCTTCAATCCCCTTACTACGCTCATTTTGGTCGCGAGTCCAATAGCCCTGATAGGCAAGAAAACAATGCAGCCTATGATAAGTGGCATTATGCTGCTGGAGTTATCCATGGTGCGATTGACTTTGTAGCAGATTCCTATTATAGTTTAGAAGACGCATGCTTTTATATGGGGATGGACAGCTTTGAAGATTGCACAGCAGAAGAAAAAGCTCACATGCAAGAGCTTTACTTTGATCTGCAATGTGAGCAAGCAGCAGCATTAGAAGCGTGACTGCAAGAATGCATGTGCGTCGATCCAGGTCACGAAGCTTATTATACTTGTCGCAGCAATACGCATTTTGGTTTAAATGTTGCGTCTATTGTGGCTGGTGGCTATGGTCTCGTGAGAGGTGGCATTCAATTAGTTAAGCTGGCTAGAATGCCTCGGCAAGTGGTTAACCTACCTAGCGTTGTGCAACAGGCAGCACAAACTCTTACCAAAAAGGTAGGTAGGCACAGATTTGTTCCTGATCCTCGAGCAACTGGTGCGCATACTACTTTCAGGCGAGATCCCCTTACACAAAGAGTGACGCATTATGAGACCTTTAGACCGCAGACAAATGCTTTCAATCCTAATCCTTGGGAAAGTATGAAAAGATATGACGGGAACTTATATCATCCTCATGAGCACTATAATAAAGTAACGCAACAATATATTGCTACTCCTCATATACATGATTCTTTCATACTTGGAGAAATAAGAAAACCAGAGTTGTGGGAAATGCCATGAAGAAAACTCAGCAAGAACTTATAGTATGGCTTCAAAATTGGTATTATCAATACTGCGATGGAGACTGGGAGCATAATGAAAATATAAATATTCATACTATTGATAACCCCGGTTGGCGTATTAGCATTGATTTAGAAGGAACATGTTGTGAAAATAAGCTTTTTGAAAACATTAAGAATGAAATCAGCGAGAATGATTGGTATCATTGCTTTATCCGAGATGGTAAATTCGAAGGAGCAGGAGGACCTTGTAATCTAATTGATATTCTTTATATTTTTTATGAATGGGTGACAAACTGCAATATTAATGGAATTATTAATGAATAATGATAATCTTGCATGGTTGTTAAATTGGTTTTACAAGCAATGCGAGGGAGATTGGGAGCATGAAAATGGTGTAGAGATAGGAACTATAGATAATCCAGGTTGATTTATAAGAATTAGTTTAAAAGAAACTGAAATGCAAAATATAGCATTCCAAAAGATTAGAGTAGACCGATTAGAACATGATTAGATACGGTGTTTCGTTGAAGACGAGGTTTTTGAAGGGGTTGGTGGTCCCATGAATCTACCTGAAGTTTTACAAATCTTTAGAGATTGGGTAGAAAAAAACACTTTACAAAACAATTCATTGGTTAATTTGAAACAGCAGTAGTTTTAAAAGCAGCATTCAATTAGTTAAGCTAGCTAGAATGCCTCGGCAAGTGGTTAGTTTGTCTAAAATAATCAACAATATGTTACCTAAAGTAGCCAGAAAACACATGATGTTGTTCATGTTACTAAAACGACCAGAGATAAGATTGACACAGCCTGCTACAGAAGTTAACGGCTCATATTCGGCAGACAAAGAGAGGTCAAATTGGCTAACATCATCTGTTTGATGAACAGCTTCAATTGAAAAATAACTAAACAATAAACAGAACCAAAGGAATTAGGCATACATCGTATCGGCCTCCTTTGAGAAGGGAAAATTAGCTTTTGTTTACGGCATAAAGCTTAGCTATTGTCTAGAAAAAAGTATATTTGCAACTTCTCATTTTGTGATCATTTTAAGAAACCTTGATTTTCTGTATGAAACCTTCTTTTCAAATCATTAGAGAAGGTAAAACGCTCAAGAGAGATTCTTGTATTTGCTCATGAAGACAAAAAGAATAATCTAATCATTCTATTTTGATAAGTATAAGACTCAAGTTCGATTAAGATCTAGATGAAAACAGGTTGTCTGGAGTCAAACCATTAAGGTTTTGCTGAGGCTGGTGCTCAAGTACATGTTTTAAATCCCTGCAAAGTTGTTTATGGCGCTCAGCTATTACACGTATCGTAGTCATTATAAGCCCAGGTGTCATCTTTTGCAATTTCTGTTGAGCTTCTTCGAAATTTGAAGAATTTTTATATAAAAAAAATTTCAAGAGATCTCTATTGATGATTATAGCGTATCTGGTTTGCTGCTTATTATTTCGTATCTGTTTTATTAAATCTAAGATGTGTGATGCCCACTGATGGATAGAAGTAGGCGAATAACCACTACCTAGTAGGCTAGGAGAAAGTTGCAGAAGAAAAGCTCTTCCTTCAATTTCTGTTAAACCGTCTCTGTGTTCAGCTGGCGTGAAAAGATCATAATAGAGCGAATTGGAGAGATTATACATTAGAATTAACCCTTAGTTAATTTAAATTAAAGATATCCTAATAATAACAAACAAAAAATTATTTGTCAATAAAATAAATACATTTAATTCTAATTATTCGCAAACTTACATGATAAAAAAATAGTTTAATATTTCCGACTTGTTATGCATTTTCAGAAATTTTTGAAAAATCCATTCTCAATCAACTCAGAAAGGAATGAACTTCTTTCAAAACTGGAAATTTGAAAAAATTTGATGTACAATTGATGTTTCATTAGAGGTATCAATGAAGTACGATCAAATAAAAGAATTGTTAGAAGAGCAATTTCGGAGGCTAACAGGAGTAAAAAAAGCAACGT
>JASBUW010000156.1 GCA_030147755.1 Parachlamydiaceae bacterium | reverse complement strand
CAATATTAAATCAATATTGCCCTCAAACCGAAAGTTCAACTGAGGGCAAAAGAATTCCGAATCTAGGGCGCTAGCATTTTAAGAAACTACCCAGACCGAGCGCGTTTAGCGCTCGTTCTGGGATTTAATGTACAACCTATTGCACTGCGGTTAGCAGTGCTAAAAGGGCGCCGAATAGTTGCACTGCTAACCGCAGAGCTAATTAAATGGCATTATTTACCCAGAACGAGCGCTAAGCGCGCTCGGTCTGGGCTAATGCAGTGATAGTGCTACCGCACAGATAAAACCAGCCTTTTTAAGTATAATTTGCTTCGCGCATAACCAATTTGTGGAACAAAAGAGAAATCACCATGAATTCAAAGAGGCACTCTAATTTCACTTATACGCAAATGCAACTGCTTTGTCAGCAGTTACAGGAACGCATTCTGGAATTTAAAGTCATTGACAGCTTTCCCAATGATCCTCGTCGCTTCTTTTTTGTTTTGCGTAAAGATCAACAACAAGAAAACCTATTTTTTTGCTTTCAATCTCCTTTTATACGCTTCCATCTTGTTCGTTCTTTTTCTCACTCGCACACTTCTTCTCACCCTCTTCTGGCTTATTTAAAAGAAGCAATCTTAAAAGAAGTATGTTTGCTGAATCAAGATCGTATTCTGCAATTCACCTTTGACACAACAAAGGGAAAGCGTTTATTTGTGGCCGAATTTTTTTCTAAGCATCCGAATTACTACTTGCTTCAACCGGATGGTCAAATTTTATTTTCTTTGTACCCTCTTTCCCACTCTCATTATCAACTTCCCCCTCTTCTTCAATCACAACAAGTATCTGCTTTGCCTCGCTGGAATTCCCATGAAGAAGTGGAGCAAGCCTATAGTGAATTAGAATTCACCCAAGAAAAACATGTTTTACACACACATTTAGCTCAGCAAATGAAACGATTGCAAACTAAAGAAAAAGAACTTCAACAAGCTTTAGAGGCATGTGCGCAATGGGAGAAAATTCAACATGAAGGAAATTTGATTAAAGCCCATTTAAATTCTCTAAAAAGTGGAATCTCTTCTCTATCAGTTTTAGATTGGCTCACTCATCAACCTTATTTTTTAACGTTAGATCCCACTAAAACTCCTCAAGAAGAAATGGTCGCTCGTTTTCGACGTGCGAAAAAATTACAAGCAGGTTTTGAACCGCTGACCAAGCAATTAGAACGTACGCAGCAGGCCATTCAGCAACTCGCGCAACAGCAGCAACAATTAGAATCCATTCAAACTTTTCCAGATTTAATTCACTTTAAAACCAGCGCCACCCTCCCTCTACAAAAAACAACCAAAACTAAACAAGTTGCCGCACCTCCTTCCATTTATCGTGAATATCACTCCGCTCAAAATGTTAAAATCTGGGTAGGAAAAAGTGCAAAATATAATGAAAAACTCACTTTTCAATTAGCCAATGGACGTGACTGGTGGCTGCATGTCAGAGGTTATCCTGGTTCACATGTCCTTATTCGCCACAATAAAGACCAACCACCGGATCCCGAAACGTTAAAAGACGCCATGCAACTTGCTCTCTTTTATAGTAAAGCACGTCCACAAGGCGAAGCAGAAGTCTGTTGGACGCAACGCAAATATGTCACACGATTGGGTAAAGGCAAGACAGGACAGGTTCAAATTTCTCAACAGAAAACTGCTTGGGTGCAATTTGATTCAGCTCGTTATCGAGCCCTTCAAGAACGTTCTAAAACGTGAAAAAAATGGATGATACAATCCATTTTTTTCACAAAAAAACTCTTTATTCATCATCTTTGAAACGATAACCGACACCACGGACGGTTTCAATACCATCAAAATTAGGGCCTAATTTCTTGCGTAAAGAAGCAATGTGTACGTCAATATTGCGGTCAATAATGAACGCTTCATCATTTTGCACATCATCTAGAAGCTGATTACGTGTCAAAACTTTACCCCGATTTAATAATAACCGACGTAGGATTCCAAATTCTGACAGAGTTAAAGCAATGCTCTTATCTTTTTTACGCAATAAATAGCGATCCACTTCCATCGTAAAATCGCCAAATACAATGATCTTTGCTTCTTGTTCCGTTTCTTTTCCTCGGCGCATCACAGCTTTAACACGAGAAAATAAAACTTTAAGTGAAAAAGGCTTCGCAACATAGTCATCTGCCCCTAATTCGAGTCCCAATACCACATCTAACTCTTCACTCTTGGCTGATATAATCACAATGGGAATATGATTATAATCAGGATTATTCCGAATCTTTCGACATACATCCAAACCATTTAAGCCCGGTAACATAATGTCTAATACAATAACATCTGGACGCTCACGCTCAACAGCCATATACCCATTCAATCCATCCCCTTCCACATGCACCTTATAACCAGCAAGCTCCGCTTGTAACTTAATTAATGAAGCAATATCTTCTTCATCTTCAATTAATAAAATTTTTGTCTTCTGCATTTTAACTCCGTTTTTACACTTTAAAACCGATTTAAAAATCAAATTTTAAAATTTGTTAATAACTAATTTTAATTTATATAATTTATTATTAATACTAAACTAATCTTTTAATCTCTTTAAATATATATTAACGCATAATTAATAAATAATCAATAAAAAATTTTAATTTTATTAAAATTTTCGTAAACATCCAATTTCATCTTTATTTTTATTGGAATAAAGATTAGAATTTATTTTTTAATTTATTTCAAGTAGATTTATCATCTCTTAAAATTTAAGGCTTTATGTTTTACGTTGTCTTGCTATACGCTTTATTTGCGAGTGTTTTCACCATTTCTAAAACAGGTTTAATGCATGCCCAGCCCTTTTTCTTAGTGGGAACGCGTATGTTATTAGCTGGGGTGATTTTGGTGGGGTATCAACTATGGGTAAACAAGCAAACCTTTCAATTAGAACGTAAAACATGGATTCGCCTGCTTTTATTAGCTTTATTTAATATTTATTTAACTAATGTTTTTGAATTTTGGGGATTACAATTTCTTCCTTCTTACAAAGCTTGTTTTATTTATAGTTTATCTCCTTTTTTATCGGCTTTATTTTGTTATTTCTTATTTGCCGAGAAATTATCTTCTAAAAAATGGATAGGTTTGCTGGTAGGATTTGTCGGATTTCTACCCATTTTACTCACTCAGACATTTGATGAAGGAGAAACGGGGCAATTTTTCATTTTTTCTTGGGCTGAAATCGCTGTTATGTTAGCGGCAGTTTGTAGTGTTTATGGATGGATTATTTTGAAACAACTCGTGAATGAAGATCAACTTTCACCTTTGACTGCCAATGGAATGAGCATGTTAATGGGAGGAGCGTTTGCACTTGCTCACTCTTTTGCTGTAGAAGAGTGGCATCCTGTGCACATTGAGATTGGCCTTCCGTATACATCTATAGGGTATACTTTCGTTGCAAACTTACCCGTGGCAGATTTTTCTATTTATTTAGAATGCACGCTGCTCTTAATTTTGATTTCTAATTTTATTTGTTACAATCTTTATGGTTTTCTGCTTAAACGTTATTCCGCTCCTTTTATTTCTTTTGCTGGATTTACGACCCCCCTTTTCAGCGCCTTATTTGGATGGTTTTTCCTCCATGAATTCATTACATGGCCTTTTTATCTCTCATTTACCCTAGTTTTTACAGGTTTGGCTCTATTCAATCAGGAAGAGCTCAAACAAAGTTATCAATTAGCACAAAAAACTTAGTCTATCACTTTCATTTTTGAAATTTAAAAAGTTTCTTGAATAATTTTTTTTAACCGATTATAAGAATACTTATACTTATTTAATCGATAGTGAGTCATGACAACGCCAGCTGTAGAGAAAGAATTCTTTTTTGAATTTAATGACGAATTTTATAAAGGTCGAATTGGAGATTTAATTACTCCAGCTTTATCTAGATTTCAATCCATTTTGAAATCTTATACTTTTTTTAATTTATTTTTCATTACATTAATTATTGCTGAAATTCTTTATTTTTTTATTCATTTAACCTTACTTGTACAAACATTTGTGATGGCCATTCATTTGGCTTTAATTTTTGCCACTGTTTTTTGTTATTTCACTTTGCGCCTTTATGCTTATACACGCAAAGCCGAGAAGTTAATTCAGCTTAAAATAGACTTTGAGCATGCTTGTCGACAGATAACACAAGAACCAACAGGGGAAGCGGAGCATCATTTGATGGTGGCTCATGCACTTTGTAAATTAGCTGCAGATCTACATGGATATGAATATCGCATTTATGAATGCCCACGTTGGTGTATTTTTCTTAATTCATCCTTAGAAAAACTAAATTGTTGGTGTTTTTGGAACGATGCGCATTTTATGAAAGAATTGCTTTTACAAGGCTGTGTAGAAGAACATATTCAACTTGTGCGTATGGAACCTACTGATTTAGAGGCTCACGCAGGGCTGGCCAATGCTTATGTCATGTTATCTGGTTTATATGTCGATCCTCGCACTGTAGAAGGATTAGATGATGATCGATGGATTCCTCCCCACAAATATAACGAGCATTTTAGCAAAAAATTTCGTACAATTGCAGAGAGAGCCATAGAAGAGTTCAAAATTTTAAGTGATTACGCTCCTCATGATCCCTGGGTACATGCTCAATTAGCGTATAGTTATCGCGATTTGCAAATGCCCATAGAAGAAATCAAAGAATATGAAACCATTCTACACTTATGTCCAGATGATAAAGAGACTTTATTTAAATTAGGCAAGCTTTATTTCGAACAAGGGCAAAATGCGAAAGGTTTAAAAATTTATGAAACGCTCAAACACTCTCATTATAAAAAAGCAGAAAGTCTAATCCATTTTTATGGCGCTTAAAGGTTGTCTTAACCTTTATTTGACAAAAGGAAAATGCAATTATGTTATGTTCACAGTGTGGTGCAAAGGCAGATGATACTCATACATATTGTCCTCACTGCGGTGCTAAACTCAATTCAAGTGATTCAACACCTCCTGAACCTTCATCTACTCCTCCTCGTGTGAAAAGAAAACCCATGCCTTTTTGGTTTAAACTATTGGCGTTTCTAGCCGTCTTGGCTTTAGTGGGAGTAACAGCAGGGATTTTATTGACTGAGAGTTGGGTAGATGTCGTCGACAAGCAATTAGAAGCTCTTCGTCAAGATGATATTGACAAAGCTTATTATGATTATACATCACACGATTTCCAAGCCGCAACACCTCTCGATCAATTCCGCCAATTTGTGCAAGCCTATCCTGTTTTTCTTAACAATCAATCCGCCCACTTTACACAACGTGCGATTGAGCATAATATTCGTACTTTAAAGGGAAAATTAATCTCTTCTGATCATGTGGAAACACCGATCGAATACAAATTGATTAAAGAAGATAAGAAATGGAAAATTCTCAGTATTCGCCTGATTAAACCTGCCAATATTCAAAATGCCAAAGCAGCCAATCACGCAGAAGAATTGATTGAAGTTGTCAAAGCTCAATTAAATGATATTCAAGAGCATAAAGTAGGAGAAGCCTATCAAACCTATACTTCTAAAGAATTTCGAGAAGCCACCTCTGAAGAAGCTTTTCGTGAATTCACTAGACGTTATCCCCTTTTAGCTCATCATCACGTTGTGTCTTTTCATAAACCCAATATTCGCAATGGAATTGGAACATTATCCGTCATCGTGCAATCGGAACAACTTGCAGCTTATGTCAAGTATTACCTCATTTTTGAAGATCAAGAATGGAAAATTTGGAGTATGCGTATTTTATCTCCTTCGGAAGAACAAGAAAGCCAAGCAGAAGAAGAGGCTAAAATTAAACAAAAACAACTAGATCAAAAAGATCCCATGAGTTTTGGCTTTATTCGCTTAAGTGATCAAGTAGATGAGCAAGGACAGGTTCAAAAGTCCATGACAGATTTTTCGTCTTCACTAAAAGACCTTTATGTCGATATTGAAATTAAAAATGGACGAAAAGACAACATCGTTTACTTGAATTTAGAGCATTTAGAAAGCGGATCTTCAATCCCTGCTAAAGCCACAATTGAAGAAAATGGAGAGAGCATGTTGATGTCTGTCTTTTCTCCTCCCAGTAATGGATGGTTGACAGGACATTATAAACTCATTATCACGACATCCTCAGGACTAAAAAGCATTGAAAATTTCGAAATTCATTAGCGAATTTCCCTACCTTTATCTTGCTCTCTTCTCTGTGCTCTCTGTGTACTCTGTGGTAAACTTAATAAGTAACCACAGAGTATACAGAAAGCACAGAAAAGAAAAAAAACAAAATAAAATCCCCTATCTATTGGTTCATAAGGAAAATTCATGTTCATTATTGCAGGTCTTTACCGCCGCCAACGCTTATCTGTTCCTAAAGGCAGCCAAACACGCCCTACCGCAAGCCGCTTACGAGAGGCTTTATTTAATATTTGCCAACATTCTATCGAAGGCGCTCATTTCCTCGATCTTTTTGCAGGATCAGGTGCAATGGGACTTGAAGCTTTGAGTCGAGGTGCGCAATCCGCGACATTTGTCGATGCTCACCGAGAAGCCATTCGTTGCATTCAACAGAATGTTGCCCATCTGCAAGTCCAATCTCAATCTTACATTTTACAGGGCGAAGTGTTTACTCTCTTAAAATCATTAGAAAAACAAGGTAAAGTCTTTGATATTATTTATGCCGATCCTCCTTATAAAACACCTGTTTCTCCCTCTTCAACCGCACTTTATAGCCAACAGATTATTCAATGGATAGACACACATCATGTATTAGCTCCAGGAGGTTTACTATTTATTGAAGAGGATTTTCATTCACAACCTCAACTAGATCAACTGATGACTTTGAAGTTGAATGGTAGTCGTCGCATGGGACATGCAGCCTTACAACAATATCAGTGTATGATTTAAACGAATTTTATTGATTTATTTTAAGAAGTTGCCTTAAAACTTCTAAGTTTAAGATCATAAGGAGTTCGCTCATGTTCAGAATGCTTGTTACCTTTGCAACACTGATTTTTACAGTCTTATCCTCTTCTACTTTTGCTGATTGTTGTCAAAGTGGAGAAATTACATTCGGATGGAGGCGCGACAACTTAAAATGGAAGCTTAATCATTTAGACTCTTGTTACATTCCTGCTCACGTAAAAGACCGCATTCTTTTTAAAGATTTTGAAACTTACACGGCAAGTACCAAACTTAAGTGGGCCGACTCTGAGTACTACATTCGCTTTTCAGCTGAATACGGATTATCAGAAAAAGGCCGTGCTCACGAGCATTTTAAAATTAGAAGTCCTTTACTAGATCATCCTGTTGTCGTTAATACAAGCGATCCAATTAAAAGACGTAGTGAAGTGTATGACTTTAATATTGCGGTTGGTTATCCCTTCAATTTTTTCTGCTGTCGTTTATCGGCAATTCCCTTAGTGGGATTCTCTTTCCATCGTCAACATATACGCGTTAAATCGGATGAATATTACTGTTGTTCCTATTCTTCCTGCTCTTATGACTCTTCCAATTGTTGTGATTGTGGTTATGGTTCTTCTGCTTTCTGCGTTGAATCTCATAATCCTTTTGCCTATCCCGTTTCCCACGACCCTTTTGGCAGTCCTTCTGATCCCACTATTGCCGGTGCGCTAGGACTCTGCACACCCCATCACACGAGTATGTACCGCTTCACCTGGTATGGGTTTTACGTGGGAGCAGATATTGCTTATGCCTTAGATTCTTGTTGGACCTTATTTTCTGAGCTTGAGGTGCATTTTTTGGATAGTTGTCATCGTAAACGTGAATCTTGGACAGGTGTTTATTTTGTAGATGACTACCATCATAAAGGATGGGCCTATGGTTTTAATGGTGTCTGTGGCCTGACATATACATTTGCAACGTGTTGGTATTCCACAATTGCCGTTGATTTTAACTGGTGGAAAGGTCATTCAAAACACGATGATTTACATTGGAATATGGTAGGCGCTAAAATTGGACTTGGCTACATGTTCTAAAACTATAGGACAAACGACGCAAACGACCTTAACGACTAAGTGGACAAAATTATTCGTTTTTTTGTCCACTTAGTCGTTAAGGTCGTTTGCGTCGTTTTGGTCGTTTGTCCTTTTCTTAAGCTTACGCGACTTCTGCCTCTAAAGCCTCTTCTTCCTGAGGTAAATTAAAAGTGAAATAAATTTGGATCAAAAATAAGCCTCCAAGCACAGCCAACGCTTTGACCGGCGCATAATCGCTAAACCAATTTGTCATCAATCCCACACCCCCTGGTCCTACAGCCTCTGATACACACCACACGAGTCCCATTAAAAGAGCGCTGATGGCTCCAGGATGCTGAGGCTCAAAACGAGTGCCTAAAGAGACGCCCACAGGATTGAACAACGCCAGAGAGGATCCCAATACAAAGAGAGTCGTTAAAACCAGCATCATCGACATTCCACCAAAATAAAGAATGGTATAGAAAGCGATGCAAGCCACCAAACTTGCATACAGCATCACACGACGAGCAGAATAAGCATCAGCTAAATAACCCGCTGGCACCATCATCAAAGCGGCTCCTAAGATAAAAAATAAATGTCCGCCGCCATAACAAACCCAATCTGTATGCCCTAAGGATTTAAGCGCATCGGGCAAAATAAAAATGGTTCCCCATAAAATCGACTGATTCGCCACTTGCGCAAAGTAAAGATGCCGTAGAACCGGTTTTTTTAAAAATTTGACCACATCTGATATCTTAAATTTTTGCTTATTGGGATTCTTCTCTACTTGAGGAAAACGGTAAAACAGGAAAAAAATCGCTAAAAATACGGCAGGCAACGCTAAAACATAGGTATGCCCCTCAAAAAAAGCATGCGTTTTTGTAAAAACCAGCTGACTCACCGCTAGTCCTAAGCTGCCTCCGGAGGCAAAAATCGCCATTAATAATCCCCGCCGAGCAGGCATTAAACTATTCACTAAACCTGCTGCAGAAGGATGAAAACATCCCGATCCTATACACGTCATCAAATAAAATACAAAAAGCCAGACATACTCCACTGAATAAGCTAAAAAAGCACTAGCTGTTGTGGCCAGTAAACCGGCAATAATAAGTGTCTTCTGAAATCCTCTATCACTAAAAGTTCCAAAAATAAGCTGCGATCCTTCTCCAATCAACGCACTCACAGCCACAATCATTCCCGCTTTAGCTAAATCCAAATGAGCCAATGTCTTATAAACAGACCAAATTCCTAGCATCACATCAACAAAAAAATGCGCTATCCATAGTAGAACTAATAAAAAAATGAAGGAAAACCAACGCATCTCTATCCTATTAAATAAAATGAAACTCTTAATAATATTATAAACTATATTTAAATTTTTTTAAATAGTTTTTTTAATTAATCAAATTCAAGAATAATTTTTTAAAAAATTAAAGAAATACGCACTGTTTATAAAAATCACAAAGGCGAGCATTCAGAAATTAAACACCAAGAGATTAAAGTCCTAAGGTTCAAAACAAATCGAATTAACAAACCATTGTTATAGACAAAAAATTCTTTCAATTTTATGTTCAGGTTGAATTCAACAAATCATTTGATACTGTTGATTAACACTCTAAAACCTCTGGAGGAATTATGGAAAAGAAGAAAAAAGATTTAGCTAAAGCAGCATTTGCCGCTCTTATGTTGGCTGCGACTAGCTTACCAGTTGCCGGACAAGCTGAAACATGCTCTCAAGAAGTTTTCTTAGCAGCTCTTGGCTGTGGTGCCGGTTCCGGATCTAATTGGCAAGGCGGACAACAAGGTGGTCGTTCAGCAGGATGTTCAGCAGCAAGCGGAGCGTACCAAGGTGGATCATACCAAGGTGGCCGTTCAGCTGGATGTGCAGCATCAAACGGAGCCTACCAAGGGGGATCATACCAAGGTGGTCGTTCAGCCGGATGTGCAGCAGCAACAAGCAGCACAGGAACTGGCAGCATGGGAACCAGCGGTTACAGCCGTTCTACAACAAATGCTGGCAGTGATGCGATAGATTCTACAGGAACTTCTTCTTATCAAGGGACAACAACAGGTCCTGGCCCAAATGGTGCTTATCCTGGTACACCACGTGGTTCGTACAACACCAATGCAGCTAATCCAAATAGTTCTTCTTCTAATTCAAACACATGGAACCGTTAATCAACTTTATAAGGAACATTTTATATGAAAAATAAAAAAGATCTCACAAAACTCGCTTTTACAGCGCTAATACTCGCTGCTGCTGCAGCTCCAGTTGCCGGCCAAGCAGATCAATCACAAGATACTTATTTAGCAGCTCTTGGCTGTGCTGCTCATGGATGTAAGACAGTTGCAGATAATGCAAATCCATCTGATCCTTACAATACAAGAAACAACACCTACCAAACAGGCAAACCATACGGTAACCAACCTACAAGTGGTTATAGAACAAGTGGTTCAACAGGAGCATACGGATCAGATACAACGGGTTCTTATAGCAATAGCAGACCTGGAACATCTAACTCGTATGGATCAGATACAACTGGTTCTTATACAACTGGTTCTTACAGCAGTAGCAGACCTGGCGCACCTAGTCCATACGGATCAGATACATCTAGCTCATCTGATTATTATGGAAGCGATAGAGCGGGAACATATGATTCTTCAACAGGTACTTATAAAGCTATGCCAAGCTCAACCGGTTCTTATAGCTCTAACCCAGGTGCAACCGGATCTTATTCAGGATCTACAAGACCTTCTGCTGAGCAAAGAATGAATAAAGGCTATAGCACAACAGGTGGTTATGCTGGAACATCTGACACCTCTACTATGCCAAGTGATAGCTATCCTGCTGGTGCACGTGGTTCATATAACCCAAGCAATCCAGGTAGCCCAAATAATCCTTCTAATTCAGGTGCATGGAATCGTTAACCCCTTGATAAGGAACATTTCATATGGAACATAAGAAAGATTTAACCAAGCTAGCTTTTGCAGCTTTAATGTTAGCTGCATCAGCTCCGATGAATGCTCAAGCGGATCAATCACAAGATGTGTATTTAGCCGCTCTTGGCTGCGGATCTCAAGCTACTCTTGGCTGCGGATCTCAAGCTGTTCTAAAATGTGGAGCTAAATGTGGCGCAATAGCAGATAATGCAAATGCAGCTGATCCTTATAATGCAAAAACCAACACTTATCAAGCTGGCAACACATATAGTAGCCAACCCACAAGTGGCGGGTATAGAGCAAATACCGGCTCAACAGCTACATATGGAACAGATACATCGGGCTCTTATGGATCTAGATCTTCAACTGGTTCTTATAATCCTGGACCAAGTGAAAGATCTTACTCAGGATCTACAAGAACGTCTAGTGATCCTAGAATGGATAGAGGATATAGTGCAACAGGTGGTTATAGTGGAACATCTGGTACTTATGGCGGCACAAATGAAGCCTATAACACCAGCCGTACCTATAACGACACCTATTACAAAAGCTATAACTCTAACCGCACAGGACCCACTAGTCCAAATTATGTAGATTCTTATCGCGGAACAACTTATGAAGTAGAAGTACAAGGCTCGCCTTATCCATATGGAAAAGAGTATGGTGCTAATACTTCGCTTAATCGCGAGTATAACACAACAAGCGATTATGATTTTAATCGCGCTGCTGTGACAACTTCCACTTCATCCATGACTTTAACAGAAGCTCAATTGTTAAGCATGCTAAGTCCTCAAGGTCGTGCCGTTTATCTAAGCTTAGACCCAGAAGGAAAATCACTTGCGATTCAATTAGCTAGCCAAGATTCTTATCGTGATAAAAATCTGGCTGTTAAAGAAGCTCAACGTCGCATGAATGAGCGTCGTGGTAATATGAGTCGTTAAGACTCTACCTTAACTTGCTTTTCAGTATGCGCAGCCTCCAAGCTGCGCATATTTTATATCTATCAAAAGTTCCATCATTGAAGAAGGAGTCCATCTCATGAATAAAAAAGAGCTTCATCGTCTTATGATGGCTGGTATCACAGTCGGCCTCTGTCTTTCTTCTCATTCCTTAAAGGGTGAAGAGAAAAAGGCTAGTTCGGGCTTTCTTGAATTAGTGGCCAGCACAAACGGAAATATTACTTTTCGTGAAATGACAAAAGATGATCTCTTATTAGAACTCAACCAAGAAGGAGCCGATTTATTTAATTCATTATCACCTGAAGGTCAAAAGTTTGCGCTTAAGATTGCGAGCCGCAGTTGCAACAACATGAATGACTGTAAAGGGGAAAATGCGTGCCGTACAGATAAAAATAAGTGTGCCGGTCAAGGAGAATGTAAAGGTCAAACCAAGTGTGCTTTTTCAGATAAAAATTTAGCAGTCAAAGTAGCCGCTCGCAAAATGGCTGAAAAACGTCAAATTTTGCAAAATTCTTCACCTCCCTAAAAGCTTTTTCTTTAAATAATTTTTTCTTGCCTATAAAGTAGAGCACGTTCTAGTTTTCACTACTCCACCATTTCTTCTTATAAATGGCCACAAGGATTTTAAATGAATACGAGACAATTTCCTAATTTAGGCATTGGAATTGGACTACGCGTCCCCCACTATGATGATATTTTTCGGCTTCAACCTAAGATAGACTGGTTTGAAATCATCAGTGAAAATTTTATGGTAGAAGGAGGAAAACCGCTTGAAATTCTTGAGCGTATTCTTGAGCGTTATCCCGTTGTCCAACACGGAGTATCTTTAGCCATTGGGAGCCCAGCCCCTTTAGATTTTGATTACTTAAAGCAACTCAAAGATTTAACACGTAAAACGAAAACGCCTTGGGTTTCTGATCACTTATGCTGGGGACATTTACCAGGCGCGCATTATCATGATTTGCTTCCCTTACCTTATACTAAAGACGTCATTCGTTATGTTGTAGAGCGTGCACGGATTGTGCAAGACTACTTAGAATTGCCTTTTGCTCTTGAAAATCTTTCCTCTTATGTCAGCTTTCGCCAAGATGAGATGCCTGAGTGGGAATTCTATTCTACCGTGGTTGAACAAGCTAATATTTATATGATGCTTGACGTGAATAATATTTATGTCTCCAGCCGTAACCATGGTTTTGAACCTAAAGACTATTATCAAAATATTCCCATGGATCGCGTGATTCAAATTCATTTAGCCGGCCACCGCGATTTTGGAGATTATGTATTAGATACACATGACCATCCTGTGCGTAATGAAGTGTGGGATCTCTATGCAGAAATTTATCCTTTGACAGGAGGAGTTTCTACGCTTTTAGAATGGGATGACAATCTTTTATCTTTTGAAGAGACATGGGCAGAAGCTTTGAAAGCCAAGCAATTTCAGCAAGGAATCCACCAAAAGCATTCCTTAGCTCCTTTATCCTCTTTTGTTTCACAAACAGGTGTTGTATGAACAAACAAATGTTAAAAGAAGGAATCGATCAACTTCCTTATTCGTTGAAATCGACTCAAGAATGGTTTGCTAGCATCATCACGAATCGCTTAGGTGAGAATGATACTATTCAAACTTATTCACCTCATGGCATATTAATTGCCGAAGAAGCAGCTGAGTACATTAATCCGAGTCCTCATTTACGCCCTCATCAACGCATACAAATTTATAATCAGCAATACTGGTGGCGTTTACTCAATACGCTCCATGTCAACTTCCCTCTTGTCACGCGTTTATTTGGTTATCAAGCATTCAATGAAGAAATTGGAAGTCCTTATTTATCTGCTTATCCTCCTAATCATTGGTCATTAAATGGATTAGGCGAGCACTTACCAAAATGGATTTCTGATTCTTACCAAAAGCCTGATCAATCTCTGATTTATAATGCTGCCAGCTTAGATTGGGCTTTTACAGCCAGTTTTATCGCCCCTCAGCAGGCGCCTCTCAATCTTTCTCATCTTATTCAAGGAAATCCTGAGAGTCTGATGTCTTACACTTTTTACCTACAACCCCATATTCATCTCTTTACATGGGAGTATGATTTACTCTCTTTCCGTGGCAGCTTTCTCCAACAAGAAGTGAATTACTGGGTAGACAACAGCTTTCCAGACCTACCGAAAGGCAAAACATATTGGTTTGTTTTATATCGCAACACAAAAAATAATATTGCTTGGCGTGAAATTACGCAGAGTGAATATTTATTGTTAGAGCAGTTTAAACAAGGCACAAGCATCACAGATGCCTGTGAGTACTTAGAGCAGCAAGATATGGACATCTACGAAGAAGCCGCCACACACCTACAAAAATGGCTCCAAGACTGGACGCATGCAGGGTGGTTGACACTAGGGAAAATCTAAAAGACAAACGACAATAAGGACGCCAAGGACCTTTGGTAATGAATTGGTAATACGCGAAGCGTTTGGAGTGCGAAGGTCCTCCTTCGCACTCCTGAGGAACTAAACATGAACCTATCCGTAAAGTAATCTTGTCAACCACATCCAAGCCATGCCTAATAACATAAAACCATTCCAGTATTGCTTTCGTCTTTCCCATCGAATACACAGGCGCCTAAATTTTCTTTGCATCCAAGCAAAACAGCGTT
>JASBUW010000066.1 GCA_030147755.1 Parachlamydiaceae bacterium | reverse complement strand
TTACCTTAAAACATCGAGAATAGAATTACATTTTCTCCCACCTTATAGTCCAAACCTTAATCCAATTGAAAGACTATGGAAATGGATGCGTGAGCGAGTCATGTACAATACTTATTATGAGTATTTTGAAGATTTTAAATCAGCCGTTATGGGCTTTTTAGAAAGTGTTTCAACTCTTGATCCTGATTGTCTGCTTGGACAAGCTTTCGCTAATCGAATAAGAGATAAATTTAGGCCTATTGGCGCTCCCATCACCGATTTTTGAATTCACTTGTGTATACCTTAAAACATCGAAAATAGAATTACATTTTCTCACAACTTATAGTCCAAACCTTAATCCAATTGAAAGACTATGGAAATGGATGCGTGAGCGAGTCATGTACAATACTTATTATGAGTATTTTGAAGATTTTAAATCAGCCGTTATGGGCTTTCTAGAAAGTGTTTCAATTCTTGATCCTGATTGTCCGCTTGGACAAGCTTTCGCTAATCGAATAAGAGATAAATTTAGGCCTATTGGCGCTCCCATTACCGATTTTTGAATTCACTTGTGTATACTTCAGGTTGGTTTTATGGGTTTAAATTACATCTTGTTATCAACGAAAAAGGAGTGATTTTAGCTTTTCAACTGACTTCTGGAAACGTTTCTGCTATTTCTGTTGTGGAAACCTTATCAAAGGGAATTTATGGAAAGTTATTTGCTGACAAAGGATATATTTTAGCAGAACTTGCAAAAAAGCTTTTAATATAAGGGCTTGAACTATTTACGATCATAAGGTCAAACATGAAGCAAAAGCTTATGAAGCTAACAGATAAATTTCTTCTTAAAGAACGAGCTATAACTGAAACAGTAAATGATCAACCGAAAAATATTTCTCAAATTGAACATACACGTCATAGAAATGCTGGGAATTTTTTAGTTAATTTGCTAGCTGGAATCACAGCTTATACTCATCAACTAAAAAAGCCATCTATAAAGCTAGCAGAGCAAGATCGGCTATTGTTAATGGCTGCATAAAAAACTCAAAACTCAGGTTAAATAACTCAAAGTCTCGCATCTCTAGTCAATATTCATGCCTTTCACTGTCAGCATTTCTGTGAGACTTTTTCCCTACTTTTTTTGTATTCATTTCTTATAAAACGCCGATGCTTCAAGAAAAATTGTAAGAACTCCAAATATTCATTGCCAAGTTCTCTTTTTAGGTTAAAATACGTTCTAAGTTTACTGTTGATATTCTCTACAAGAGAATTCGTCTGAATAGTAGCATCCAAAACCTTGCCAACCAACACTTCTTTTTGCTCAATTTGATTTCGCATGCACATTTCTTTCAATGCCTTTGGCTTAATGAAGATAAGCAAATGACCAAATATCTGATAGAGAAACTTCAAATTCAGAGGTGATTTGTGAGAACACATTTTCATTTGAAGGACAAACTTCATCAAAGAATTTCTATGATTCTCTAAGCACTTGCATATAAGCTCAATTTTGTATAGATATAGAGTTTATTGTAAATGCAATTGCTTAATCAAAAACTTAAATTACTCTTGTCTATCTGCATAGGACGGTTCAACTGAAGAAAGGGTATTGTTTTTAAATCATCTGTAGAGGTAGCCAATGCATCACACAACAGCTTTCACGTACTGTAAGAAGGAGTTTTTATATTTTTAAAAGCAAGTCGTAGCCATAACTAACTCTCATTCAATTTGCCGATGCAAATGAAAAATTATATTTACAATGGAAAAAAATCAGCTTAAATGTTAAAAAGGTTATCCATCATGCATGATAGAGAAAGCTATGGGAGAATACTTTCTTTAAGCTTATATTTTTGGCTGTGATTTCTACTGCTAAGAGAAGTAAGATATTTTTCAACTTAATTTAAATATAATTAATTTTAAACTTTAGGTATGTAATGGCATCAGTTTCACATCAATCTATCGAGATAGAAAAAAAATTGAGTAGATTGACTAATATTAATTTTTATTTACAAATTTTTTGGATTATTATTTTATTTATAAATAACATATTTGAATATTCTTTGTCGATAAATTATTCTGAAGAAATCAATAGATTAATTTGTTTTTACGCTTTCATTTTCTCTTTTATCATTAACAGAATATACGCTTATAACGTTAGAAAAATAGAAAAAAGTCAAAATTTATCTAAAAAAGAAGCACGAATGATCAACAAAAATTGGAATGCTATTTTTATTAATTTATATCTTATTTGGGCAGTAAGTTTTTTAATGTTGCTTAAATTTGCAGGCACATGAATGATATTGATAAATAAATTACTTATAGATTTATTGAACAAAATGGATTTAACTAAATAACATGCATTTTCATTTTAAATCTACCAAAGATTTAATCTTTTATTTAACTCCTTTGCTTATAGTTATATTTTTATATGAATTAGTAGCTATTGAAGTTTATATTCACAGTCCTATAGCAACACATAAAATAAGATTCTTCTTATGGATAGGATGTCAAGCAATTGGTGGTATTTTCTTAGGTTATATTGCCGATAGATTTAGTAGAAAAAATACTTTAATTACAATTCAAATAATAGGTGGCTTGCTTTTATTAATTTCATTTCAAATAAATTTTAAAGAGATTGGTATTGTTTTTTTGGGATTATTTTTTAGTCCTTCTCCTATTGCTAGAGCCATTTTGTTGGATAAATTTGTTGAGTTATCTAAAGTTCAACTTTTAGCAATTACTTTCATAGCTCAATTTATTCCTTGGTGTTTTTATATAAAAATTCAAGAATTAGGAGAAGTAAACATAATCGCATTGACTACTATTTTATTGATGTTAAATGCTTTGTTAAGCTATCTATTTTTAGATACAGAAAAAAAGCGCACATTTGAAGTTTCACCATTCAAACCACATCATCTAATCTTTAAACATAAAAGAATGCAGCTTTATGTTTCTTTAATAGCTTTTCTATGTGGGCAAATTTGTTTTTTCATTGTAGATTCATTCTTTGAAGTTCGACAAGCTAATGCTAATTTATTTGCTAATTTAGGTATAGGATCTTTGATTGGTTCAATCGTAGCTATA
The DNA here is from genome assembly GCA_030147755.1 of Parachlamydiaceae bacterium. Classification (GTDB taxonomy): domain Bacteria; phylum Chlamydiota; class Chlamydiia; order Chlamydiales; family Parachlamydiaceae; genus JASBUW01. The sequence continues at coordinate 17,786 of JASBUW010000066.1, read as the reverse complement.
TTTTATACTCGACTTCCACATTTTGCTTTATTAACAGTTTGTTATAGTGTTGGATTTATTATTTCTTTAGATTTATTTATTACTGGATATTTTTTAGAATATCCAACTGAAAATCAATTAGTATTTTTTTCTATTATGGGTGGATATTATTTGCCTTTCATTTTTGATGCTGTTTTGTCAGCCACTCATAAAGAATATCATGGTACTGTATGTAGTATTGTGGATGCTATGACATCTATTAGTGCTACTCTTGGAGTTTTATTTATATTGTTATACAAACCTGATATTTTGATAATCGTATTAAATACCAGCTGTTTGTTTTTTTTAGCTATTGTTATGCAAAGAATAGGAGAAGATTATGTATGTGAAGAGTAAGATTTTATTTAATTTAAATAAATTAAGTTTTTATTTAATCATTTATTTTGTTATGTTGAATGTTTGTAGTTTGGAAGCTAAAAAAAGTTTTAAAGGTAGATATGAGCAAAGTGTTGAAGAGATGTACGATGCTGATGATCTTGGATCTTGTTGTCTTTTCGCGGGTAATTTTATTAATTTCGGCTGGTGGAACAGCTATTCACCTGATTTGGTTATTAGCTTAGATGAGCGTTTAGAAAGTGAAAAGAATTTATATCGATTAGTTCTTAATCACCTAAATATTAAATCTGTAGATCATATATTGGATGTAGGATGTGGAAAAGGATGTGGTTGTATATTAGCTCTCGAAGAATTTGGCCCTCAAAAAATACAGGGGTTAGATATTTCCCAAGCGCAAATTAAACGAGCTAAAAATATTTATCAAAATTTTATTAGTAATAACTCAAATAAAATTGCTTTTATGCAAGGGGCTGCTGAAAAAATGCCTTATGAGAATGAAATTTTTGATAAATTACTCTCTGTTGAAGCCGCGCAACATTTCACGAATTTACAATTATTTGTTTCCGAAGCTTATAGAGTTCTAAAGCCTAAAGGAAAATTAGCTGTCGCTAGTTTTTTTGGTACTTTAGATCACTCATCTTCTTTACTTGCTGATTTAATACAAACTATTCATGATGGAATAGATCATGCGAATTCTATTATTATGTTTAAAGAAATATTAGAGAAAGAAGGTTTTAAAAATATTGAAATTATAAATCTTGGACAAAATGTATGGCCAGGCTATGATAAGTGGGTATCTCAAGGAGATTTAAGCGAAAGTTGGACTAGAAATTGGTATGTAGGTTATCAAAAAGGCTTAATAGATTATTATCTTATTACTGCTGAAAAATAAATTTAAAAAGAGAATATATAAATTTATGTTGACATTAAATGAAAATAATCCAAATCTTAAATCTCTTCAAAATGTTTCGTCGTCAAATTTTTATTCTTATGAAAATAATTCTTTAACACTATATATTGGTAAACGATTAGTCCAACGTATTCCCGTTTCTCAATCTAAATCTGCTCAAGTAGGTATTATTATTATTCAAGGAGGATGTATTATTTTAGCTAGTTGTGGAACTATTCCCTATGCGAATATTTCGTTGGATTTAGCTGGAAAAAATGCATTGGGCTATAGTTTAGTAGTAGGTAACACTGCTTCTTTTTCAGCTTTAAATTCTTGGGCATTGTTAAAAATGATAAATACAGAGTCTAATTTTATAAAAACAAAAAATCAAGAATTAAATAAAAATTGTAGTAAATGCAAAAATTGGTCTTTAAAAGCTATATGTGTAATACTAGGAGTTACTTCTCAAATTCCTCTAGCTTACCTTGCTTATACCTATAATGATCAAAAATGGGGTTATGCTGTTTTGACCTTAGCTTCTGATTCAGGGTTTCCGAGCTATTCTTTGTTTTTAACGTTTGACGCTTTGCAAAAAAAAAGGAATATGACTCCTTTTGAAAAAAAACTTCAAGCAACGAGAGAGTTTTTAGTAAATCGAATTCAAGATAATCTAAAAAAACTTTTAGAATTACCATTTGAACAAAGACAAAGCATCGTATTAGAATTAAATGATATACATGAACGCGCAGATTTGACTCCCATTAATAAATGTTATATTTATTTCGCACGTCTTTTTTATCCGTTGGTAGAAGAAGAACAAATAGTAGAATCTTCTTTAAAAACAGCAGGAAGATGGATAGCGAAAGGTTTTGGAGGTCTACTAACAGTGAGCAGACTGGGTATTATTTCAATTACTAGCTATAAAGCTATAGAACTTTTTACAGATAGCATGGTTGCTTGTGGAGTATCTTCTGCTTTAATTACTGGGTGTAATACTTATCTCACTTATGATGTCCTTGTCAAAGTGAGTGGAAATAGTTATGATAAGATTGTTGATCTTTTTCATGGTAAAATTTCTCCCTCTTTATCGTCTATTTTATACCCTAAAATATCTTTTGGTTTAAAAACCGTTGGAGTATTGATAGCAGGTTGGTCTTGGGGACCATCTTATAAAGCTAGCTATGACTATGCGCCGGAAGGAGTTAAAACGTTAGCGGGCGTAACTGTATCAGTTGGGGCAGCTATCTTAGTTATTAATGCTCTCATTGATTTAACTAGTGATTTAATAGAATTTTATGCTGAAAAGAGAGGGGAATCAGAAAAAAAAGAGTTAGCAGAATTAATGCAAAGAATTCATCAACTAACTTTGCTATTTCAAAGAATTTCTCTTATTGATTTTACTAAATTTTTATTAACTCTTCCTGCTGAGATTTTTACAGAATGTGCATTGCAAGGTAATTTCTCTACACAGGAGCTAATTGATTACCTATCTTTAAAAGAAGATGATTCTCTTCCGTTATTCAGATGATCTTTGATTAACTTAAATTATGATTTGAATGTTTTTTGAATTTAAAATAAAAATCAATAAAAATTATTAATCAATACTAAAAATGTAAAGAAAAGTAATGTAGCAAGAATAAAAAGCAGGAGAATTTTTGCCCTTTATTGTAAATCCAGATCCTATAAGAAAACCAAAATTCTTACTAAAACTATATTGAATTTCTGGATATAAACTGCATTGATTGAAATTAGGTATATAAATATGATCACCTTTTTTTCTCAAAAAATTGCCTTTCCATCCTCTTTGATAATTAAATTCACAAGCTATTGCTAACTTATATGTTAGCGAATACTCTCCAACTAAAAAACAAGTAAGATAATTCCCAGGAAAGGCTATGCCTCGACTATCAGTATTACCTCCATAATAACTTAACCCGCTAATAGATACAGGTGCTGGTAAAAAGTATCCTAAACTAGCTCTCATTCTAAAAAAATGGTTGTTTTTAATATAAAAAAGTTTTTGAAATGCAAAATGAATTCCTGTTTGAAAAGATCCTTGCCCTGTCAGATCACATCCTTTCTTTTTAAAAGAGAGATTGTCATATTTACCAGTTGGAATAGTTTCTTGGATGAGAATACGAAAGTCTGGTATCCTTGTTCCCTTTATGTCATTAAGAATTTGAATACCAAAACGAAAAAATGTATCTCTTAAGTGTGTAAAATGTTCTTTGCCGCAAGAATTTATAGTCATTGCTCCAATAACTTCAAATCCAAATGTTTTATTAATGCTCATTTGATAGTCAAAATAGGGCAAAACAGCCGTGATATTGGGAATAGAGATTAACTTACCCGAGGAATTATATAGGCCATGAGTATTTGAAGACAAAGCTTCAATTTCTAGTCCAGGATGATTTGGGTCTACAGTTGTTGGATTTGGAGCGAAAAGAGGTCCAATGAACCATTGGTCATATTCTTCATTTTTTGAGTAAAAAGGAAGAGAAGATAAAGAGCTAGGAAGTAATAAACTACAAAGAGTAAAAAAAATGAATCGTGAAAAAATTTTTCTCATAAAGATAGGAGATAGTGTAAGCTTTTAAATTTTGAAGTAATCTAGACTTAATCTGACACTAATGTTAAAAAGAATATAAACAAATTCGAGACCGAAATCTAAGACGAAACTTAAGAGATCGGCCCCGATTAATAACGTTGGTGTATTTATGAATCATAATCATACAGATCAACACAAAATTATCAAGAATAAACTAGGATTACTGGAGCTTGCAAAAACGCTCAGAAATGTAAGCCAAGCATGTGATGTGATATTCACGAGATAGCTTTTATAGGTTCAAGGAACTTTATGAAACTGGGGGAGAGTTAGCCCTTCAAGAAATGACGCGAAGAAAGCCCTGCCTTAAAAATCGCGTTGATGCCATGGTAGAAGAAGCTGTTATAAAATTTGCTTTTGAGAAGCCAGCTTATGGCCAATTGAGAGTATCAAATGAGCTAAAGAAGCAAGGGATTATCGTATCTTCTGGAGGAGTGAGATCAATTTGGTTAAGGTCTAATTTAGAAATCTTTGATAAACGCCTTAAAGCTTTAGAAAAGAAAGCTGCAGAGCAAAATCTCATTTTAACAGAAGACCAGCTTAGAGCTTTAGAAAAAGCCAAAGAAGAAAAACAAGCGCATGGTGAAATTGTAACAGAACATCCAGGATATCTTCTAGCTCAAGATACCTACTATGTGGGAACTATAAAAGGAGTAGGACGAATTTATCAACAAACTGTTATCGACACATATACTAAAGAGGCATTTATTAAATTATACGATAGAAAGAATGCTCTTGTTGCAGCAGATATTTTAAATGACCGCGTAATTCCCTGGTTTGAAATTCAAGATGTAAGAGTACTAAGGATTCTGACAGACCAAGGTACAGAGTACTGTGGAGCAAGAGAAGACCATCCGTACCAATTGTATTTAGCTATTGAAGATATCGATCATACCAGGACAAAAGCGAAGCATCCTCAAACAAATGGGATATGCGAGAGATTTCACCTTACGGTGAAAACAGAGTTTTATCAAACAGTATTTAGAAAAAAACTATATAAAAATCTTGAAGAATTACAGGAGGATTTGGATAATTGGATGCGTGAATATAACGAGTCGAGAAGTCATTCTGGGAAGTATTGTTTTGGAAGAACGCCTCTGCAAACATTCCTAGAGTCAAAGCATCTAGCACATGAAAAAATGCTAGATAGACAACATCTGACAGTTTGTGAAGTTGATAGTTTGTTACCTATGTGCTTATATCGGACCGTTCTATTATTAGATGAATAGAAAAGGTCTCTAATATTTAAAGAAAAAGAGCCTAGAGCGGCTCTCACATCATCGAAACTAATCAATTAAAATGCTCTTCTATTTTTATTGTGTTTGTATGTTTTTTATATGGTTTCTTAGACGCAAAATATCTGAACATATAGGAGCTACATATTGTTTATATTGTTCTTCAGATACAAAAGCTCGAAACATAGGGCTCTCTTTTGATAAGCAAACGCGATCACCATTTAACATAGCAATTTTATTCGCACCACAATCAGTAACTTGTTTTAATTTTTCTGCTGTAAGTGTTAAGGATATGATAGTGCCATTCTGAACATGAAGTGCACAAATGCACTTATTTTTTATCAACTCAGTTAAAGTAATGGTTTTATCATATTCTAGGTTATTTAACGGGGAAATGCATATAGCTTTATAAACCTCACCAGAAGTTTTATTTTTGCCCGTTACAATTTTACCATTAAAATACATAGTAATAACACCATCTGGTAGTGCCGCAGTGTGAAAACCCTTTGCTTTTAGTGGATTTTCAGCCAAATAAGGTGTTATAGCTCGGCTACTCATTGGGACTGTTGCTAACATAATTCCTCCTATCTTGAAATTAATTTTCATCTAATACGTCTATATGTCAAAAGCATAAGCATTTAAGAACTTTTTAGCAAAGGAAAAATATTCCTTTTAAAGTAGATGTAAATTTATTATTTTAAGTCAATAAAATAACTTATTAAATTTAATTTGAAATAAATACACTAATTTAAATTATGTTGTATAATATAAATGTGCAACAATTTAAATTTGGGTTGTTATGATAAATAATAATTCTGATAATTATGATCCTGTATTTAATATTTTAAATACAAACACAGAAAATTCGCAAGATTACAATTCTTTATTAGATCTATTAGATTCAAATCTAGAAGATCACGGAGATGTAATAACTTATTTTCAACAACAAGTTTCTAAATTAACAAATACAGAGCAAAGCGAAGCAGCACTCGAATTAAATAAAAATTACCTGATGATACTTGCTTCTGATACCACGCAATCATTAGATACTAAAGAAGATATTGATTTATATATTCAAGAAGTTTCCAAGCTAATAGATGTAGATAATTATGACAATTTAGTTAATTTATCAGAACGATATATTAAAATTCTTTCTAAGCCTTCTTTACAGATTTTTCATGATTTATATGAAGAGGATAATGAAATTGAAGAAATTGAAGAATTAACGTTTGATACTGTAGATGCAGTAGAAGAACCCGAAAAAATTGCTCAAGCAATACATAATAAAGCTATAGTTACCTTAAAGCAGATGGCAGATGGTACAGCACAAATTGAACTGCAAGAACCCTATGCTAGTATAGCTCAAAAGCATAAAATTAAACAAATTGTCCTCAACAATCTTCCAGGAAATAATCAAAATAACACACAGGGAGCTAGCCAACAGATAATTACTCAAGGTAATTTTCAAATCGCGACAATGACTCCACAGAAAGCAAATTTAGTCACAAAGAAAGCCTTAATTTTTGTAGCTATATCGCATAAACGACAAGAGATTGAACTTAAAAAAATTGAAATAGAAAAAGGCCAAGCAGAAAAAAGTCAGGTCGAACATAGCTTTTTGGAAAAGCAGGTTAAACATCAAATTATACCTCAAGAAATAACAGCTCCTCAAACCACAAATATTAATGATAGTGATAAACGCGATTTGAAAGTGAGAATGGAATTTATTTTCAATAAGTTTTTAGAAATGCTGGAAGATAGTCAACGAGCAACTGCAGAAAGAATAAGAGAAAGATTACAAAAATATCGAGAGGATTTACGAAGATTTATTGAAAAAGATAATTTGATGTCAGATATTAAACAAGAAGATATCAATAAACAGATAAATAATAAAGATGATTTGAAATCTAAATTAAAAAATGTTTTTCTAAGATTTTTTTAATAAAAATCAATTTACAATTAAATTTAATTAAGATTTATATAAAATTAATTATTTTGAAAGAAAGGAACCTCAAATGATTAAAAATAATGTATTATGAAATGCAATTTAAATTTAAGATTATTTAGAATGTTCTGGCAAATAATTCATAATTTTAAAATTATTTTTTAAAGGTTAATTGTTGTGACATTAAATCAAAAATATATTGCTTGGGATATTCATGAAGCTTTAAGTCTATCTAAAGATCATTTAATCGCCACTTTTAGCTCACAACATCAAAATTTTCAAGCTTGCCAACAACAAGCAGATGAAGGCGATTTAGAAGCACAATTATATATCGCTGCTTGTTATGACGTAGGTCATGGGGTTATTCCATCGCACAAGAAAGCCTTTCATTATTATAAACTAGCGGCTGACCAAGGAAATATTCAAGCCCAAGTCTCCACTGCTTTTTGTTACGAATACGGTAAAGGAGTAGAACAATCGGACCAGCAAGCTTTTTACTATTACCAGTTAGCTGCGGAACAAGGAAATAGTATAGCGCAGGCTCTATTAGGAAGATTTTATACGAAAGGCAGGAGTGTCGAACAGTCTTATAAAGAAGCACTACATTATTACCAATTAGCTGTTGAGCAAGACAATCTTCTTGCTTGTGAATATCTTGCAGAAGCCTATACAAAAGGTTTAGGTGTTGAGGTTTCTAAAGAAAAGGCAGCTTTCTATACTGAACGAATAAAGCAAAAAGCAGATGTAGGTGACGCTCTAGCACAAATCAAGATGGGAAGACTATTTGAAAAAGGAATTGGTTTAGAGAAGTCATTAGAGTCATCTTTTTATTATTACAAGCTCGCAGCCGATCAAGGGCAACTTCAAGCTTGTGTACTTACTGCTCAGAGCCTAATCGAAGGTAAGGGTGTAATGTCTTCCTCTGAAAAAGCCATCTCCTATTATCAAATAGCTGCTGATGCAGGATATGTTCCCGCTCAAGCATTCTTGGGGTGGTATTTATTAAAAAATAAGCTTAACTTGGAGTTGGCGGTACATTATCTTAAACTTGTTGCTCAAACAGGAAATGAAGCATACAAAGAACTAGTAGCAGTTTGTCGGCGTGATTTAGCAGAGTGTTTTGAAAAAGGTAGGGGAGTTAATCAATCGAATCAAAATGCACTTTATTATTACCGCTTGGCAGTAGATAATGGAGATGTCTTTGCGCAAGATAGATTGGGCGATGCTTATTTAAAAGGAGAAATGGGACTTAAATCAGATGCAAAGCAAGCTATCTATTATTATCAATTAGCAGCTAATCAAGGAAATGAGTTTTCTTTAAAGCGTCTAGCTGAATGTTATGAGACAGGCCAAGGAGTTGAGCAATCATTTGAGCAAGCTTTTAAATATTACAAGTTAGCTGCTGACATACAAATTCAAAAAAGTGGCAGTTGGGCTATTGATCAGCTAGCGAGATGTCACGAATTAGGAATTGGAACGGAAATTTCGTTAAATAAAGCCATTTATTACTATAAACTGGCAGGTGATAATGGTTTAAAATCGGGATATTATCATGCTGCTTTATGCTATAGAAAATTAGGAGGACTAGAGAATGCTGAAAAAGCGCTTGCTTGCCTAAAAATAAGTGCAGCGGCTCATTATCTTCCAGCTGAACTAGAACTTAAATCAATCGATAATCCAGAAAGCCAAAATATAGAGTCTAAATACCAAATCGCCTTGGACTTCTTAAAAAATAGAGAACAAGTTCATCAATATTTAGTCCTTGCCAGCCCAGAACAGCAGCTCGCAGTCGCTCGATTATATGAGCGAATGAAAGAAATAGAAAATCACAAGCAAGAAGCTTTCAAATATTGTCAATTAGCAGCTGATCAAGGTTATGCACCAGCTCAATATCAATTTGGTTGTTACTATGAAGAAGGAATAGGAACACATAAATCGCTAGAACAAGCTTTTAAATATTATCACTTGGCAGCCAATCAAGGATTTGAGGAAGCTATTAAAAAATGTCACAAACCAACACTTCTTCTAAATTTTTTCAAAGAGGAAAATCCCTCTAATCCAAATAAATTAAAAACTCTTCGTGCGCATAAAATGGGTGAACAAAATGCAGATGATATAAATTTAAGTAAAGGGCGTCAAATATTAGAAAATGCATCCAATTTAGAAGAAGAACAGTTAGGAATTAGTTATTTAAAAGAAGCAGCAAAGCAAGGAAGCGAACAAGCTTGGGGTGATCTATTTAATTATTATAACCGCAGAGGAAATTGTCAAGCCGCTCTTCCTTATCTTCAAGTACTGGTGGATTATCAATTACCCAGTGCTTATTACCATTTGGGTCTATATTATGAGAAAGGATTAGGTGGCCTTCCACAATCATTACCAGAAGCTTTTAAATATTTTAAATTAGCAGCCGCACAAAGAAGACAAGTGGAAGCTCAGCTAAAGGTAGGTATATGCTACGAGTTTGGACAGGGTGTAGAGAAATCAATTCCAGAAGCTATGTACTATTACAAACAATTAGCTGAACTAGATTATAGTGATGCACAGTGTAGGCTGGGACTTTGTTACGAAAAATACCAAGTAAATTTCAAAAAAGCTGCCTATTATTACAAATTAGCCGCTGAGCAAGGATGTGCACAAGGAATGTGGCTATTAGGAAACTGTTATATAAGAGGCAAAGGAGTATCTTACTCTCCAGAAGAAGCTATAAAATATTATCTGCTGTCAGCTAAAGGTGATTATGCTGATGCTTATCAAAGTTTGGGTATATGTTTTTTTGGGGGAAAAGGTGTTTCACAATCACTTGAGCAAGCGCTTAGTTTTTTTAAACAGGCTCAGGCAAAAGGTGTGAAAGAAGCCCAAGAAGGGATAAATAGTTGTCTTAGATGTATAGCAATCGACAATTGCTTAGCGATGCAAAATTTAGCTTATAAACCTAAATTTTTAGATATAGGTCGGTACCAAGAAAATAAAAATTTAGAGATTTTGAAAAAAATTTTGAATGATTGTCACAATCAAGCTTTCTTGCTTTATTTAGAGCATATGACAAAAGAAGAAATTCAAATTAGCTGTGATGCGTTGTTAGATAACCCGTGTCTGTTTGTTGTTTGTCTTAAAATAGATAGCCAAGCTCTTCAACAAGCTCTAATAAATAAAGGTGATAACAAGTCATTTAAAAGCTTAGAATGCTTTATTAGCGATGATGTAGAAGCTGTATATATGCATTTTTTAGATAGAGATGAAGAGAGTAGAGATACAAATGAAAATCTAGTAAAAGTAAATACACAAGATAGCTCGCAAATTCAGGCGGTTAACAAATTGTACGGAATTCATAATACTATTCATCAAATAGCTCATATGAAAATCGAAGTGTTAAATAATCCGATTCCTTCTGAAGCCATTCACCCACAATCTCAAAATATTGGTCCTTATTTAAAAGATCAAAATATTGAAATGCTTAAGAAAATATTCGAAATTCATAGAAATTCTGCTATCTATTTACAAGCTTCACAACCTATGGAATTAGAGCTAGAAGTACTTAGAGATGAAATGATTCAAAATTCAAGATTTACTTTTATTTGTTCTGAGTGTGATGCGTATCGCCTTTCTGTTGCTTTTGAAAAAATTGGTTATGATCCTAAAATATGCTTAAAGCGGTTTAAATTACCCAATCAGGATTACTATAGCCTTTCTTATATGTCAAAGGCAGCTTCAAAGGCAGCTTAAGGATTAGGAATAAAGGTGAAAAAATTTCATCGGTTTTAGCTTATGTTTTTTTGTGTTCTCTGCTAATATAACTATATCATCAATGCAATCGTTTGAATAAATGGGTCAAAACTATGTTTTGGCTCATTATTTTTAATAGGCTTACATTCATTTTCTGTCATGCGAATAAAAAATAATCTTTTATTTTTCGTTTTTTTTCTTTTAGCTTTTCCCATTTGGATACATTCGCAAAGTATCAAGGAATTTCTGGATAAGATTCCACCAGAAGAAAAAGAAGAACTTACTCAACTTTTTTATTCCATGATGCACGATGATCATTTAGCTTACACTTTATTCGGTGATAAACCCGTTTCTTTGTCTAGCGAATTTACTATCACACCTCTACAAAATATCCTCTGTAGGATGACTTGTGGAAGTATTTTCTGGAAGCGATGGGAAATATGGGAAAAATACAAGAATAATTTGCCTTTAACCCATTATTTGCTTATCCAAGAAAACCATCCATATCGATCTGTAGGGAGTGTTTTTTTAATTAATAAATCAGCTTTTGTTAAAACTGTTAATGAACATATAGCGCTTTTTAAGAAAATTCTAGGGCCTAACGTCAATGGAGAAGAACTTTTAGAACAAGTAGAAAAACAACAAAAATTTTCTCCCGTTATCCAAAACAATGTTTTATTATTAGGCATCCTTTTAGGATATGGTGTACATAATGCGAAGCTTTTTGCAAAGAAAGATCGTGTTTTTTTATTTGTGGTAGATGAGATGATGCCTTTTCAAGAAAAATTGCCTCAGCTGCCTTTAAAAGCGCCTTTACCCTCTAAGGGTTTTTCGTCTATAGAAGAAGAATATGCCTTTTTAAAATCTCATTTAAAACCTTTTGGTGATTACGATTATTCACTACTTACTATGCAATCTGTGCATTTTATGGCGGATCCAGAACATGCGGAAACAAAAGATTTAAAGCAAAAGTATCAAGAATTGCGCAGTAAGATATCGGCTATATATGCCCAAGGAAATTTTTTGGAAATTACCCTTAATCAATTAATCTCTCATTGATTATGAGTCTATCTTCTTGGTTTCCTTGTCCCGCATATAGCACATCTATCCACACCCTCATAATTTTCATATCCACAATCCTCTTTAGGGCACTTCCAAGTATCTCCCCATATACCGCGTACTTCTAAATCTGGCTCTGAAAGCTTTTGAAGGTAGTCATTAATCAAACGATCTTTATTAATATAGACACCTTCTTGATCCATTTCCAGATGGTTTACAGCAAGAAGATTTCCCTGTACATTGATAAAGATTCCATTTTTTGCCACATAAACTATTGTAGGCTTGAGATAGATTTTATTCTCCGCAATCTTTTCAATACAGCACTTATGCTCACTTTCAACGATGCAGCATCCCTTATCAGTTTCAATGATTTGATTAGCAAAGCCATTTAGAGAAAAACAAGACAAGAAAAATAAAGTAGTTGATAAATATTTGAACATGATTTTTCCTTTTTATAGATGAATAAAATTTAGCAAAAATTCTTATCAGAAATAAGTGTGAGCAGTCAACATGAAAACGAAATGAAATTATTTATAGCATAGCTTCAAAGTGTCTTAAAAGTAATTTTTTATAATTTTCCATTAATTTTAAAAATGAGGCCATTCATTTTTATAACGAGGATTATTAAAAATTTTTCGACATTTAGGACATTTAACAAGCCCATTTTGGTGATTTTTGAGTGCCAAGCAGCTATACAATCAGGACAAATGAGCCATTCTTCATCTCCAATTTGTGCTGTTTTAGTAATAGAAGAATCAGGAAATTCAAGATCCATTAGTTCTTTATATTTTCTGAAGATAATGGTATTGGGATCATCGCTATTTCCGTCAACTAGCTCACCATAAAAGTACTCATCATTTACCCATTCGGGAAAACTTAAAAGAGGAACTTTTTTGTTATCATCTTCATCCAATCCAAAAACCCAATAGCGAGATAAACGATTATCTACAACTTCAAAAAGTGTAGATGGATTCCATTTTGGGAAAAAATAATTACCATTGCAGATGCAATACCAAATGTGTCCATAGTTTATTCCTAATGCATAAACTGTATATTCATACCCTTCTTTTACTGAAAATTTTTCATAGGATATTTTATAGTTTTGTGAAATTTCTTGGGGTAAAGCTGCAGGGAAATTGCATGAAGAAATAATTTGACATGTCAAGACGGATTTTGAAAGCTTTACCTCTCAATCCAGGAGGTGTAAAATGAGTATTCAAAATCTTCAAGAGATATCAATCATGCTAAGTTTTTCTATCCTACCAGACCCAAGAAAAAATAGAAATCAAGTCTATTCCCTATTTAATATTGTTACAGTTGCCATACTTGCAGTTCTTTGTGGAGCTGATGACTGGGTAGAAATTAGCTTTTGGGGAGAAGCAAATCTAAGCTGGCTACAGGAGCGAGGAATATGCCCAAATGGCGTACCATCGCATGACACTTTCAGTCGATTTTTTCGTTTTGTGAATCCGGATGCATTTGAAAAATGCTTCATCAATTGGACACAAAGAATTTCCAAAGTAGTTGGCGGCGTCATTGCTTTAGACGGAAAAACCATATGCAATTCTGGAAATGGTGATGAAAAAGCCATTCACTTAGTCAGTGCTTTTTCTGTAGAAAATGACATCGTATTAGGTCAATTGGCGACAGAAGCAAAATCGAATGAAATTACAGCTTTTCCTGCACTGATTGAACTATTAGACCTCAAAGAAGCTATAGTAACGATCGATGCAGTTGGCTGCCAAAAAGATATAGCTTCTCAAATAATTAAAAAGGGTGGAGATTATATTTTGGCACTTAAAGGTAATCAAGGTAATCTTCATGCGGAAGTAGAAAATTTTTTCACGCAGGCTGTACACGTTACTCCTGAAGAGGCTAATTGTAATCTTTATACCAACGAGGAAAAATCTCGTGGGCGCCACGAGACACGCGAGGTTTGGGTAACCGATCAATTGGATTGGCTACCGCAAAAAATAACTGGCAAGATTTAAATAGCATTGTCTGTTTAAGGAGTAGACGGATAATTAAAGAGAAGAGGACAACCGAGTGTAGATACTATATTTCTAGTTTGCAAGCAGATGCTTGGAAAATTGGACGGGCCATTAGGAGCCATGGTCGGTTGAGAATAAACTCCATTGGCAGCTTGATGTTTCTTATGGAGAAGACGATTGTAAAATACACAAAGATAATGGAGTTGAAAATTTCTCTGTCATTCATAGAGCTACATTGAACTTGCTTAAAGCTGATAAGAAGACAAAAGCCAGAATTAAAAATAAGCGATCAAAAGCCGGCTGGGATAAGGATTATATGCTTAGTATTTTACGCGTGGAGTGTTAAGAAATTTCTTCATGCAATTTCCCTGCAAATCTTCGGAGAACCCCTATTTAGCATTACCGAAAATTTAATAATTTTCATAAATACGAATTTTTTTGAAAAAAATTTGTATATCGTTTATTAATCATTAAGCTATCTAAAATTTATGATTTAAATAACAACAAATAATGTTTTAGGTGAAATTGAGTCAAATTGCTTTTAAAACTCGAGTAAAATAAGGAAATAAATATGTTAGCTGTAAGTAGATTGCCAACATTTTTGAGCTTTCCCTTCACAAGGGCACCACATGCTTTAAGATTAACAAAAGCAAATAAAATTGAGACAATTCAGCCTTCTCACTTTATGCAGAGGCCTATCTGTAATAATGAGTTTAACAGACATTTTTCTATTAAATCGGGATATGACTCTGAAAAAGTTCAGCATTTGTTTCAAGCTATAAAATATGGAAAACTAGAAGAACTACAAAAAAATCCTCTTCTCGATTCTAGCATAGATATAAAAGATGAAGAAGGTATGACACCCCTTCATCGAGCAGCTCAGAAGTGCGATCCTGAAATTATACGCTTTCTTATCTCTAAAGGAGCAAAAGCAGAAGTAACTAACAAAGAAGGTTTAACACCATTTGATCTTTTTAACTATCAATTTGCGAAAATTAATCCTAAAGATGTAGCAGAGAAGATCGCTCATTTATTAAGAACTGAAATATCAGGAGATTTTTTTAGAGATTATTCTTATCCGACGGCCCCTGATCAAGTGGCGAAATGGCAAAGTACTCACGATACAAATACAACTATTAGATTTGATCCAAATTATGGACTAGTAGCCACAAAGAATGGAGAAATGGGAGGAATTGAAAGACGTGGGTGGATTGCACCAGGTGAAGATCCTTATTTTCGATTGATTTTTCAACCATCAGGTCGTTTTATTGGAGAACCAAATGGAGCAAATGTCGAAACAAATCTTGTCGTTAGCCCAACAAGTTTTAATGCGCCTCATAGTATTCCTTATCATTCTGTGCCAGATCTCGGCTTTGTCCCACGTCCACATGTAGCTAAAGCTGGTGATTTAAGCTACATACCTTTGCTTCAAAAGTATGTTATACCAAGGAGTAATGTTGGTACTCATAGTGAAGGGTTAGCTTTTAGAATATATTGGTGGAGTCCACACAATCATATATTTATTATGGATAGGGCTGTTGCATGGTTTACGGCAACCCGACCAATTAGTGGAGGATCATATTAAAAAATATAAAATATGATGTCATTCTAAGCAATATGATAGAAACTCTATTAAAAAGGCCTAAAAAACAAAAGTGCTACCATAAAAGTAGGGCAGATAAACAAAAGGTGCATGTTTGATTAAGGAAGAGAACTTTGAATGATGAGTCCTTTTTCTCTTCCCAAATTACTGCAAGCTATAATAGCTAACAGCAAATTACATGGGCAGGTCGAGATGACTTCAACTAAGAAAAGATGTGAAAAATTATCGGCTAACAAAGAGAATCTTATCACTTAAAAAAGAGTTGCACATCGCGTAAATTAGCTTTTGGTTATGACATAAGCGATAAGTATTGTCTAGCAAAATGAAAACAAGAAATGTTTACATTATCAGACGTTAACAAAAATACATATTTTCTTTTTTAACTAGTATAAGTTATATATTTATCATCAAATCGCTTCAAAGAGAGGATTTTAAAATGGAACCTCCTTATTATACAGATGCTATAGACCCCAAAGCTTTCTACGCTCCGATTCCAATTGATCCAAAATCATCTGCTTTATCTTCAATTAGTGGATGCTTTCCCATTACTAGAATGAGGCAGAGAAATATTCTAGATGTTTTAGCGGAAGATCCAATAGATGAAGGACATTTAAGAGATCCTTACGATATTTCATTAGCGAAAACACTTGGACCCATTTGGCAATCTGTAGGAATTGTAATGCACGTAACAGGACAGGTGGGCAGTTGTTCGCTAATTTCCTCTAATTTAGCAATGATCCCATGTCATTGTGTTGAAGGTGTCGATGTAAGAGAGCTTATCGTCACATTTAGTTATGCGCAAGGGCAGGGACAAAGTTATGCAGGTATCTATTATCAAGTCGAAGGTATTGTAGCATTTGATTCTGAGCTTGATTATGCCATTATTCGGCTTCAAGGTAGTCCGGGTCAACAGCACGGTCGTTTAGAAATGTCTTCTGTTGAAACAATTGATTCAGAACTCGCATTACTTCATCATCCTTTGCGCAAACCTTTACAAGTTTCTGTTCATGCTGTTGTACAATCTCAATATTATATAAACACAAACCTTTCTGTATACCACGACTCTCATTATGGCTCTTCGGGTGGAGCTTATATTAGTCCTAGTAGAAAATTTGTTGCTTTACATTTAGGCTCTGAAAGATATTATCAGAATTTGAATTTGGAGCGCTTAGCTTTGCCTATTCAGGTAATCATTAAGAAAGACCCACAAGGTATCGTAGCTAACTTGGCTTACAATCCTAATTTTGAACCAGCAGCGGAAATTATTGCTTATTATCTACAACCTATCCTGCGCAATTTTATCGATGTTGAAAAATGGGAGGATATTAGACTTAAAGATAAAAAAGATTATTATCTTAGATATCCAACTAAGGATAAAGAGGGTAAGGATGTACCTGGAATTATTATTGATAACCGACAAAAAAAACATGCGTTTGCTTGGCCTGCAGAATATAAGGGAGATCATGGCAGTATGTTCAAAGGGTTATCTGTAGATGATATTTTACAATTAGCAGAAATTATTGTTGAAGACAAATCAGAGTTTAAAACTATACCACCAGGAAAAGTTATCCCTAAAGCTCAAAAGTGGGAATTTGATAAGAAAATCTTAGGTAATGAACTATTCAAAAAACTTTCTTGCGCAAGCGTAAGATCTATTGGAATTGAATCTGCTTTCATACCAGAAAATCGTTGCTGGGAATTTCATATTTTCCCTGTTTATCACTAAAGAAAAATAAGCAGATGACACCTTTTCATTACTTGGGGTCCAGCTATAAAGTGCGTTAAGATTTTCACGTTTCGAGCTCCAGTAATATTGCCTTATCGGCGTGTTTTATGTGAATTTAGTGGCCATATGGAGAGTACGACGAAAATTTGAAGCTAAAAATTGCGATGACAAATGTGCTAATCACGATTATTAATATAATTTATGGAGAAAAATAGGCATGACACCAGAACCAGTACCCGCCAATTTTTTTGCCAACCCTCACGGTCTGTATCCTATTGTCACTTTTCCAGAAGTCCATAATCGCTCTATTCATGAATGCAGCAATTTATCTCCTGAATTAGATTCCATCTTAATGAAAAATCATCAGGCGACAAGAGTTTTAACTTTAATTAGCTTTTGACGCTTACGCTTTTCTATTCAATGATGTACGACGATCATTTTAGCTTACACGTTATCAGTGATAAACCTATCTCTCCGTCTAGTGAGTTTATTATTATATAGCGACAATTATCTTTGCCGGTTGACGACAATTATCTTTGCCGAAAAAAGCCTGACAATTTCAAAGTACTTTTTGACAAAAAAGGAGTACATGAAATGCCAGGCAAAAAGATTAATAACTATCAGATTAAGTT
>JASBUW010000065.1 GCA_030147755.1 Parachlamydiaceae bacterium | reverse complement strand
AACTTAATCTGATAGTTATTAATCTTTTTGCCTGGCATTTCATGTACTCCTTTTTTGTCAAAAAGTACTTTGAAATTGTCAGGCTTTTTTCGGCAAAGATAATTGTCGTCAACCGGCAAAGATAATTGTCGCTATATAATAGCCAAAGCGCTCTTAAAAATTCTTTTTTTCATCATCATTTCCTTTTATATAAGGTTCAGCTATACAAGATAATAAAAATTATTGCGTTTCAACTAAATAACTTTCCTATTTTCTAAGCCTTTATCAATGAGAATATCTAATGTTTTGCTGATTGATTTGTGCATCATTTGAGCTGTTCTTGCTATCAAATAGTGACGTTCACTATCTGTTCTATATAAGATTTTTCCTTTATAAAGCTCTCTATTTACGGGCTCGGGAACCGGCTCTCCTTTTTCTTGATAGATTTCAACAGCACAAGCAATCAATCCTTTTATTTCTTGCATACCTTTATCTAATCTTTCTGCATCCGTACAAATGCCGGGTAACTCATTTACACGAATAATATAATAGCTGGAGCCTTCATGAGTTTCTGTTTCAATTGTATATGTCCATGGAAGATTTAGGTAATAGTCTAAATCTTTATTATTTTTTGTTTTTTGTGTTTTTTTCATAATTTATTAAAACCTCTTCTAAAAGACGTACTTGATAAGGTAAAAGTTGGGATCGCTTTTTTATTGAAATGTTTTTCTCATATCCTTCTTTCCAAAAAATGAAATGAGAACTTCCGGGCGATCTTACTTTAAAACCAAGCTTGAGTAAAAAGCTTTCAGCCTCTTCGTAAGAGATAGCTTGACCATTTTTGATTTTCAATTTTAATTTTTCAAATTTACTCATATTTTTATGATAGCGCATACGATAGCATTGTGTCAATAATTATTGCATGAAATACTTTAAACTCATAAAATATTAAGAAATTTAAAGAGATTTTATGAAAAATCCATCAATCAAAAAGTGGTTATACGGCTTATTAAGCCTACTTATATTATTTGGAGCCACACGCCTATATTACTCTATTACAGATGATGTGCGCATTAGTCACATGACTTACCAACTTCCTTTTCAAGCCCCTTGGCAGGTGCCTGAATTGACACCGGAAGCTCATCAGCAACTTGCCCAAGTGCTTAACCAAAAGTTTCATTATATTGGCAAAGGTGCTCAGTCTTATGCCTTTGCTAGTGAAGATCAGCAGTATGTGCTCAAATTTTTTAAATTTAAACACCTGAAACCGAATTTTCTTGTCAAACTTATCCCTTCGATTCCTCCTTTTAAAGCGTATAAAGAGCAAGTCATTGAACGCAAAAAACGCAAATTGTTAAGCGTGTTTAATGGTTATGACCTCGCTTACCATTATAATAGACAAGATTCTCAGTTGCTGTATGTGCATTTGCTTCCCACGCAAAATTTGCATCAACAAGTCACCATTATCGACAAGATTGGACAAGAAAAAATCATTAATTTAGATGATGTGGTGTTTTTGATTCAACGCAAAGGAGATACTTTAGATACACGTCTCACGCAATTGCTAGATCAGGGACAAGTCCCGGAAGCAGGTAAAGCCATTGCCAGTATTGTGAAAATGTATGTCTCCGAATACCAAAAGGGACTTTATGATCGTGATCATGGGGTAATGGTCAACACCGGTTTTGTGGGTGATCAGCCTTTTCACCTCGATGTAGGTAAATTTAGTCAAGATGACAACATGCGTCATGTTCAGGTTTACAAGAAAGACTTAGAACATGTGGTGTGGAAAATTGATCAATGGGTAAAAACACATTTTCCGCAATATACAGCGATTTTAACTCCTTTTTTGGCGCTGCAATATCAACAGTGGACTCATGAAGCTCTTGATCTAAATGCGATTGATCCACAACGTTTTCAACGAAAGCCACGTTTATTTTGAAAGGGATTGGAGGATATCTTAAGAAATCCTATCTGCATTTAATATATCCTACTAAATGCCTGCATTGTCATGTGTTATTGCCTCCCGAGACACTTGTTGTATGCGAAGCTTGTGCTTCTCTTTTAGAATTGATTGATCCTGATGAACGTTGTCGTGTGTGCTTTAATCCACTTTCATCGCAAGAGTGGCGTTGTCAAACATGTCTACAATATCCTTCTGCTTTTGATCGCATGGGAGCTGCCTTTGATTATGCCGGGCCTGCCGCTTCTTTGGTTAAACGTTTGAAATATGGCCAGCAGCCTTATCTCGCTAAAGGCATGGCAGCCTTTTTAGTGGCACAATGGGATCGCTTACGATGGCCGCTGCCGGATGTACTTGTGCCTGTGCCTATTTCGTGGACGCATTGGTTGGAGCGTGGCTATAACCAAAGTGCCCTTTTGGCTGAAGAAATGGGGAAATTGTTGGAGCGTCCGGTGTGGCATGTGTTAAAGCGACGATCCGGGGATTATAGTCAAGCTGCGTTAACTTTAGAGCAGCGTCAATTATTAGGTCATCAGCGTTTTACACTGAAGAAGAAATACGATTTGCAAGATAAAACTGTATTCATGATCGATGATGTGATGACGACAGGATCGACATTGCAGCGTTGTGCGGAAGTGTTGAGTGTTGGGGGCCCTAAAGCTTTGTATGCAATGACTTTTTGTCGAACATTATTGAAAGATTAAATCCATTTTTTACGATGAAAGTAATATAACATTCCAAAAGCAATGCAGAGCATAATTAACATCGCAAGAGGATATCCCCATGGATGGTGAAGTTCCGGCATATTTTCAAAATTCATTCCATACACGCCTGTGACAAACGTGAGAGGAACAAAAATAGTGGCCATAATCGTTAATACTTTCATGATTTCGTTTGTGCGAATATTGATGTTTGATAAATAAATATCAAACATGCCCGAAACCACATCACGAAAGCCTTCAATGATATCAATAGTTTGAACTGTATGATCATACACATCGCGTAGATAGAGCTGTGTAGTGGGACTCACAAGAGAGCTGTCTAATTGTAGAAAGCGATTAACTACATCACGAATAGGCCAGACAGCTTTGCGCAGAATAATCATATCGCGTTTAGCGTGTTGGATTCGTTGTAGAGTGTCCGGAGGAGGATCGCTTCCTAAATCCTCTTCCAAACGATCTAAATCCGTATCGACTTTTTCTAAAACGACAAAATAATAGTCGACAATTGTATCAAGTAAGCTATACGCCAAGTAGTCTGAGCCTTGTTTGCGCATGCGGTTGTGCCCTTGGCGTAAACGATCTTTGACAGCTGTAAAAATATCTTCATCGTGTTCAAGAAATGAAATCAAATAGTTGGGTCCAAAAACAATACTCACTTGTTCGTCTTTTACTTCTTTTTTTGATAAATCATATTGTAGTAAACGCACGACCATAAAGACTTGATCTTGATAGACATCTAGTTTAGAACGTTGCCCGGTAGTGACAATGTCTTCTAGCATCAAAGAGTGAAGATTAAAATGTTTACCAATAGAGGCGACCATGGTTGGATCGCTAATTCCGTAGACTTGTATCCATGTCATAGAAGGAGAATCCATATGTTTTAAGCATTCTTCTATGGAAGCATGATCCTTTTCAATAAACATATCTTCTGTATATTCGATGATAGATAAACGAATTTTTTTCGAGATAGGGGGCTTTACATGAAAAATAGAACCGGGAGGAAGCCCAACAGGACGAGAGGGTTTTCTTAGTAAACGAACCATAGGCGTGAATCCTTTTCATGATAGCTTGTTTTTGCCTATCCTGTTAAATATTAGAATAACAGGGTAGGCAAGAACAAGCTAAATATTTTAAGATCACTGACTTCCAATTATATAAATCCAAGGCTGGTGTGGACTGGTGGACGACGTGGACTTTGTGGACATAAAGTTTAGTGAAATCAATTAGTTAAACTTTGCCTTATGTCCACGAGGTCCACGTCGTCCACAAAGTCCACGTCGTCCACCAGTCCACACCAGCCTTGGATTTATGCAACAATGCCAGCTCAGATATAGCTCTTTTTTTTAGAAGTCTCAATACCAGACTCTAGAGAAGAAATTAAAAAAAGTCGAGTTGGGAATAGAATTTTAATTCTAAATGAGACAAGAAGATATGTTCCAAGATGATCTAATGAATGAAGATCATCTTGGATTTTTGCATTTAAGTAATTGCGTCAAATAATAGAAGGGTCGTTTTGCAGTCTAGGAGAAGCAAACTGTAAAGCAACAGGGTTATTTTTAACGGCTTTCCAAACAGTGTGATAGTGATCTTTAGCTTGAGGACCTGCAAATTCTAGAGCCAATCCATCAACCTCAACAGCTGCGTCGACAATAGAAGTGTCGTTCTGAAGTCTAGGAGAAGCAAATTGCAAAGCGAGAGGATTATTTTTAACGGCTTTCCAAACAGTGCTATAGTGATCTTTAGCTTGAGGACCTGCAAGTTCTAGAGCCAATCCATTAACCTCAATAGCTGCGTCGATAATAGAAGTGTCGTTTTGCAGTCTAGGAGAAGCAAATAGCAAAGCAAGAGGGTTATTTTTAACGGCTTTCCAAACAGTGTGATAGTGATCTTTAGCTTGAGGACCTGCAAATACTAGATTCGTTCCATTAACGTCAACAGCTGCGTCGACAATGGAAGTGTTGTCCTGAAGTCCACGAGAAACAAATTGCAAAGCGAGAGGGTTATTTTTAACGGCTTTCCAAACAGTGTGATAGTGATCTTTAGCTTGAGGACCTGCAAATTCTAAGGCCAATCCATTAACCTCAACAGCTGCGCCGACAATGGAAGTGTCGTTTTGCAGTCTAGGAGAAGCAAATTGCAAAGCGAGAGGGTTATTTTTAACGGCTTTCCAAACAGTGTGATAGTGATCTTTAGCTTGAGGACCTGCAAGTTCTAGAGCCCATCCATTAACCTCAACAGCTGCGTCGACAATAGAAGTGTCGTTCTGAAGTCTAGGAGAAGCAAATTGCAAAGCGAGAGGGGTATTTTTAACGGCTTTCCAAACAGTGGCATAGTGATCTTTAGCTTGAGGACCTGCAAATTCTAGAGCCAATCCATTAACCTCAACAGCTGCGTCGACAAGAGAAGTGTCATTTTGAAGTCTAGGAGAAGCAAATTGCAAAGCGAGAGGGTTATTTTTAACAGCTTTCCAAACAGTGCTATAGTGATCTTTAGCTTGAGGACCTGCAAATTGTAAGGCGATAGGATTATTATTTCCAAAAGCGACTAGATGTGGAGCAGGTAGAATTCTTACCTTTCTATTTTTAAAATAGTAATAACCTATAAAAGTAAGTGCACTTATTGCACTAAAAATAGCTAAGGCGATGAGAGCTGTTCTACTTTGAATAAAATTTTTGACGGGAGTGAGTAAGTTCCCTAATGTATCTACAAGTGTACCTGTTAAAGTCGAAAAATTATTAATATGCATTACTTAACCCTCTTTTTAAACAGAATATTGTTAATAGTTAAAGCTAAAATAGGTATTAATTTATAATATTTTAATTTAATTTTAAAGTTAAATATTTATATGATAATTAAAAATATTACACTATGAATTTAAACGATCTGAGAAGTGACAATTTAAGCTTCTATATTGCGACGCACCATCCCAATTTGACGACGCAGATTTTCATCTGTCGCCACTTTTTTTTCTATGCTTTTGCAAGCATGCAGAATGGTAGAATGGGTTTTACCAAAAGAGGCTCCCAGCATCATGAGAGATTCGCTAATCATTTCTTTGGCTAAATACATGGCAACTTGACGGGGGAGGGCGATATCTTTTGTACGGGTAGATCCTCTTAGATCGCTGACACGCACCTGGAAGATAGTAGCGACGCTCTTGAGGATTTGTTCAACCGAAATTTTCTCGCGTGGGGCTTGCTGGAGCATTTCACGCAATGTTTTGGTGACGAGTTCTTCCGTGATATTGAGATCTAATAAACGACAATGCGCACTTAGACGATTAATGGCTCCTTCTAATTGACGCACATTATTATGGATATGTTCGGCAATAAAGAAAGCGACTTTATGGGGAATATGCAATCCCTTTTGCTCGGCTTTGTATTGCAAGATGGCCACTCGCGTTTCTAGCTCCGGGACTCCCATATGGGCCACAAGACCCCCTTCCATTTTGCCTATTGTTCTTTCCGATAATTTTAATAAAGAGGGAGGTTTATCACTGGTAATGACAATTTGCGCCCCTTTATTCTTTAAAGCTTCAAAGGTATAAGCTAATTCTTCTTCAAAGTTGAGACGATTTTGCAAGAATTGAATATCATCCACCAGTAAAACATCAATTTCAGAACGGTAAAACTTTTTCATCCGATCGACAGACTTGTTACGCAAACTATCGACTAAATCATTAATGAAGGCTTCCGTTGTAATGCATTGGACACGTAGCTTTTTGTGATTTTCACGAATGTAATGGCCAATACTATGTAAAATGTGCGTTTTGCCTAGGCCGACTCCTCCATGGATAAACAGAGGATTATACGATTGACCGGGGCGCAGCGCAATGCCCATGGCGGCTGATTTCACAAATTGATTGGCTGGACCCTCAATAAAATTTTCAAAACGATAGCTATTGTTTAGTTTAACTTCCGGAATAGGCGAGCTATCTGGAGAAGGATCAGCTGAAATAATCGGCATCAGAGCAGGAGTATTCTTTTTGGGTGCTGCTGCAATGACAAAACGAATGGCAGGTTCTCCCAAAGTATTCACGGGTAAAAAAGCACAAAGATCTTTCTTATAGTTTGATAATAAATATTCTTGAACGAAGATGTTAGGAACTTCTAAGGAAATTTCTTCGGCGGAAGACTCCAAAACACGAATATGCGCAAACCAGTTACCAAAGGCAGCGACTGAACATCTGGTTTTGACGAATTGTAAAAATTGAGTCCATGCTTCTTGTTTATCGCTAGTTAGCATAAATGAGATCCTTAAAAGTTATGAACAACGTTTCCACACTGTATTCTGGGGCTATTTCATGGAAGAATCTAGCATGGCTCATCTTAGCTGGCAAGCACTTTCCTTAAAGGATAAATTCAATTTGTTGATAACTCACTGATTATCAAAATTACAACCCATAAAGAAAAAAAAATCTATGAATAGGAGCAGCAATAAAAATAAAAAATCGATATTTAATGTTTTAATATTCAATACGTTAAGTTGGTGATTTTCATGAATATTTGGGACTGTTATTAACTCATATTCAAGTACATGTAGGTAAAAAAATTTTAAATTTGAAATGAAGAAGTGACAATTTTCTTTTCCCACAATTCAAGGTTTTGGCATGTTAAAAATAATTTAAATTTGTCAATATTCTTAGAGGAAGTATGTCTCAGCTTTTTTTTCCTTATGCGAAGCAATCGATTTCTGAAGAAGATAGGTGGGCAACGGCCGAAGCGTTAAAGAGTGAGTGGATTACGCGTGGACCGCTGGTACAAGAATTTGAAAAAACGCTTGCTCATTATTGTCAGGTGCCTTATGCGGTGGCATTTAATAGTGGGACTTCCGCCTTAATGGCAGCCTATTTTGCGGCGCAATTGGCCTCTGTTGATCGCGTGATTTCCACGCCTAACACCTTTATTGCGACAATAGGAGCGGCGTTGAATAAACAAAGCCGTCTGCAATTGATAGATATTGAGCGGTCAACGGGCAATCTTCATCTTATTAGTTTAAAAAAACATTTGCACTGTACGGCATCTCGTGGTCGTCCTTTTATTGTGCCTGTGCATTTTAGTGGATTAGCTCTTAATATGGCTGCATTGGATCATCAAATTTGCCATCCTGATACAGTAGTGATTGAAGATGCAGCGCATGCGTTGGGATCTTACTATCCGACGGGTGAAAAAGTGGGAAGCTGCGCTTATAGCGATTTGACCATTTTTAGCTTTCATCCGGCTAAAACTTTGACAACAGGAGAAGGGGGAATGGTCACCACAAAGGATGCTGCACTTTATCATCGTTTACAAATGTATCGAGATAATGGTATTGAGCGGGAGGTTCCCTATTTAAAGCAACAAGCGGTAGCCGGCTATTACGAAGTTCAAAATATCACGGGTAATTTTCATTTGACTAGTTTTCAAGCCGCGTTAGGACTCAGTCAATTTCAACGCTTAGAATCTTTTATTGCCAAACGGCGTCAATTAGTGAAGCGTTATCGTCAAAATTTGAAGGATATTTCACATGTGAAGTTATTCACGGATGCACAAGATCACTACACGGCTTTTCATCTTTTTGTGGTACAAGTGGATTTTTCTGCTTATCGTACAACGCGTGCAGCTGTCATGGAACGATTGAAAGAAAGAGGGATTGGGACACAAGTACATTATATTCCACTTTATCATCATCCTGTTTTGGCAAGACATGAAGAAGAAAAGGCGCAATATCCAGAAATGGAGCATTATTACCGAGAAGCCCTTTCATTGCCCTTATATGTTGATTTAACAGAAAATGATGTAGATACGATTTGTGAAGTATTTATGAACACGCTTCGCAATAAATAATAAAAGGACAAACGACCCTAACGACAGAAACGACTTTAACGACAAGGACAAACGACAAAAAGGACTAATTGCTTATAGTGGTCCCCATTTTTTAGACAGATAGTTTTGTCCTCTTTCAAATATAATGAAAATTTTGAAAGAGGATTTTTTATGGCTAAGGCTCCAAAAAAACGTACACCTGAATTTAAGTTAAATTTAGTGCTTGAATCTCTA
>JASBUW010000132.1 GCA_030147755.1 Parachlamydiaceae bacterium | reverse complement strand
GAAAGCTCTCGCGGTTAAACGATCGGAAATGGGTCCATATTAGTAATATGGACCCATTTCCGATCGTTTAACCGCGAGAGCTTTCACGCAGCTCAAAATTCTCACTTTGAAGTAGAAAGACTATATACCCACATCCCCTTGCATACGTGCAAATGCTTCGCACGCTTCAAAAATAGAACAAGCGTAACCTGTAAAAATTAACGTCTCTAAAATCAGTGAAAAGGCAAAAAAAGCCAAGACTGAAATAAGTAAAACTTTTCCTCCCGGTAGACGATGATCATCCGGAAATTTCAAAATATAACGTCCCACCCACACCATTAATACAGGCATAATCCCATTGAGAATCGAATCGCCAAATCCACCTGATGTATCCAATGCGACTAGAAAAATACGTTCAAAATAAGCAGCAAAAATAAATGTCGGAATAATAATTAAGAGACTCAATGTGATGCGTCCTTTACCTTTATTAGGAATGTGTAAGCCATCTGACAGAAAGTCAAATAAACCTAAGGCTATTCCTAAAAATGAAGTGACCAAAGCAAAAAATGCAAAGTACTCGGCTGATATAGAAACCCAATTGCTTTGGACATGCTCACGTAAAAACTGTGTGACTGGCTCTCCAATTTCCAACGCTTTAATGAGACTATTGGGACCTGTGATGGGCACGATTCCTAGCACCATCCATTGCCAAATCAAATAGACAATTAAAGTCGTGGTTGTGCCTGCAATCACAGCCGAGCGTAAAGATTTGACATGACGGTTTAGATAAGGAGTTAAGCTCGGCAGCATCGTTTGGAAACTAAACGTCGTCAATAAGAGAGGAATGGCTAAAAAAGAAGTAGGCCAATGCTGATGCTTGAGTAACTCGAAATTGACTTCCGAAACACCTGTTCCGATTAATGCAAAATAAGCCACAATCAACGCAACAAATAGAATCGTGTTGACACGACCGACTGTGCGATTGCCCAAATAAATGACACCTCCAAAAAACACAATAAACAACAAACAAGCCCATTCTTTAGATAACTCCCACCCTGCACTATTAAGGGCAGCATTGATAAGTAAAGATCCACCAGCAGCTGTATAAGCGACTAGCGAAGCATAACAAATAAAAAGATAAACGACCCAGCTAACCGCTTTTCCAATAGGCCCTAAAATGGTGGAAGCCATGGTAATAACGTGCGCGCCCTCTTTCATCCACAAATTCACTTCCAATAGTAGCAATGCAGAACCAGTCATGGCTAGCCAACACAAAATCATCATCGTAGTGGAAGGAAAAAAGCCACTGATACCTGTTGCAACAGGTAACGCTAACATACCTCCACCGATACATGTTCCAGCGATTAAAAAAACAGCTGAAATCCATCTGCTCCACGGAACGCTATTTTCACTTTCTTGCACGTTATTCCTCGTTTAAAATTTATTCCAAAGTTGTAGCGTAGACTTTAGTCTGCGCTCGTTTCCAGAGGCTTTAGCCTGTGTGTGGAGGTATAACAAATCGTTATATAGTGCTTTTGAATTTTGGAAAATCAAAGAGACATAAAAAAATCTCTTGGGTTTACGCGTAAGCGTTTGGAGTGCAAAAGCCCTCTTTCGCTTTCATATGAGGCGACTTTATTCAATCCATTCCGAAAAAGCAAAAGAGGACTTTCGCACTCCAAACGCTTACGCGTCTTACCCGTTATTGATTCTTTATATTCGCATCTCATCCGCTCTTTGACGCAGCCCAAAATTTCCAGGATTCCATACCTCCACACACAAGCTAAAGCCCGTGGAAACGAGCGCAGACTAAAGTCTACGCTACAAGTATAAGCATTCTGTTGTTATGGGAAAAGATTAAATTTTAGCAGGCATGTGAAAGCATGTATGCATGCACATCAAAATTAAAAAAATGATTTTACTATTGACACATTTCTTTTAATATTCTATGTTGAAAGGATGAAAGAAAAAATCAACAAAGGAGACCCTTGATTCGAAATACCATTTAATTAAATTCTATCAACCCTAACTAAGGAGTTACATATGCAATTACTATCTTATCATTATTTGAAAGGTGCTATAGCAACTGCGACTGCGGCTTTAGTCATGCTCGCTAACCCATTAGTTCAGGCGCAACTTGTGACTGATCCTGCTCTGTCTCAAGTCGTCCAAGCTCTCGAAGATCCCATTCATCATTTGCCTAACTATCCTTGGTTAGGACTTTTAATGGATGAGGTGACTTATGGACCTATCACAGTGTCCAACGTACGTTTCAATAACGGAAGTCGACTTGCAGTAGTCAAGCCAGGTGATCAAATTCATGGCTCTCTGCGTTATCGCGTTGACTCGACTAATCAACAGATGTTTCATCGTTACCATTTAGCTGTCGGCATCAAAGATGTTGGAGCACAAGACTGCGTTACACATACTTATGGAATTTGGGATAGCAAAGGCAGAGGCGACTTTACCTTAGATGCTCCTTTAAAACCAGGTGTGTATGAAGTACGCATTTTTTACCAAGAAGCTCCTACTTGCGAGGAAGCACGCAGCGTATGGAATGATGCGATTGGCGAACCCTCTAGTTTTGCAACTATTGGTGTGATTATTGTCGAACCTGTCGTTAATCCTAACTGTCCTCGTTTAGTGAAAGAGGGAGATGAACCTTTAAAATACCTCTCTACTCATCCTTGGATTGGATTACTGATGAATGAAGTGACATATGGCCCTATCACAGTGGGCGATGTTCATTTCGATAACGGCAGTCGTTTAATTGCTGTACAACCAGGTCAAATTATTCGCGGCAACTTACGTTACCGTGTGGATTCTACTGATCAAAGCATGTTCCATCGCTACCATTTGGTAGTGGGCTTAAAAGGCATTGGAGCACAAGATTGCGTCACTCATACTTATGGTGTGTGGGACACTAAAGGCAAAGGAGACTTTACCTTAAAAGCCCCTCTAGAGCCAGGTGTTTATGAAGTACGTTTTCTCTATCAAGAAGCTCCAACCTGCGAAGAGGTGCGCAGCCTATGGAACCATGAAGGAGGTGAACCCTCTAGCTTTGCAACGATCGGCGCGATCATTGTAAAATAAGATAGAAGGTCCTCTACTTTGGATAGCTTCGCAAGGAGCGAAGTTATCCATTTTCACAATGTTTAAGGACTAGAGGGCACATCTACATAGGGTGTTTTTTGATAAGAAGATTGCTGCATGCGATTAAATAAGGAAGGAGCAAAGAAATAAATTCCCAATAGAATCGCCAGCACTATCACCCAAAACACAATCACTGTTGAACGACGCACGCGAAAACTCACCCAATCGTTTCTCATCATTTCTCCTTTAAATAGCCAAACACACGAGTTCTTCTTGGATTCCACCTGTCACTTGTACATACCCTTTAGGATCTAAATAAAGATCATATTCCATCCTCACTCCAAATTGTTCCGGTAAATAAATGCCGGGTTCAATCGTAAAACCTGTTCCTGCTAATAAGTGACGATAGTCATGCGTTTCTAAATTATCTAAATTGGCTCCCGGTCCGTGTACTTCTTCTCCCAAATTATGTCCTGTGCGATGAATAAAAAATTCTCCAAAACCTGCTTGCTGAATAAAATCACGACACACTTGATCCACTTGCCATCCTTGAATGGGTTGACGATTTTCATAATGCTCTTTCACGAAAAAGGTTGCTTGATCACGTGCACCTTTAACAATTTCGAAAATCTCTTTTTGTGAGTGAGTGGGTTGTGAAGCCGCCACTCCCACACGCGTAATATCCGCATAAACGCTTCCTGGAAAGCGCTGCTTACACCATAAATCTAGCAAAATAAAATCTCCGGGACGAATAGAGAAGGAGTTGTGAACTTCAGGATGATAATGAGGATCAGCGGAATGTACATTCACAGCGCATGTAGGGGGATGAGAAGTATAGCAGTCTACTTCATGCATAGCCTGCAACATAAATTGTTGCACTTGATATTCATTTAAAATTTGGTTGGTTTGCAAAGATTTTTCAATAAATGCCCAAGTACGCTCTACTATAGACTCTAAAACTTGAGCCGCTGCTAAATGACTTTGCAGTTGTACTTCAGACCAAACACTCGTATAACGTTGCAACAAATTAGCTGAGCTCACCACTTCTGCACCAATTTTACGCATCAAATCTACAGTTCCGGCATCTACTTTAGACACAACAGGTAAAGCATTATAAGGTGAATATTCCATGGCAATTTTAGTATTTTCAATGGCTAATGAAAAGAGTAAACGTTCTAATTCTTGCCATCCGCGATAAATCCATTTAGCGCCGGGAAGATGATCTAAAGTATGAGGTTCGATAAGCGGAATAATTTTAATGGGTTCGCCTTGTTGAGGGATCCAATAAAAAAAACGACGTGTGAGCATTTTATCAAGTGGAATATCTAGCAGTGTATAAGCTAAAGGATTGGATTGGCGAAAATCAAATAAGAGCCATCCTGCGATGCCTTGTTCTTGTAAGTCAGTTTGTATATCTTTGAGTTTCGCTAAAAATTCCATAGTGAGATCCTAAATTTTTTATTAGCACTCTAAAATAATGGCTGCTTTTTTTGTAAGCTTTTTAAACATGATAACATTGACTCATAAATCTCTTATTTCTCTGTTTATTCTTCTCTATGCTCTCTGTGCTCTCTGTGGTTATTTTTATTAATTAACCACAGAGAGCACAGAGAGCATAGAGAAGAAAATTAATGGTTCAAACACTGGATCAGAGCCATAGCCGCAATCAAACGCAATGTTTGTGAAGGCTCTTTAAGCGTCTGAATCAAAAAAGGTACTGAACGCATCGAACCAATACGTCCCAATCCTTCTAAGATTCTTGCTTTTAATTCTCTGTCAGGGGTCACATAGCCTTCTTCTAAGGCTTGGATAGCACTTTCTTCTCGACTCCACATAGACAAAACAAGAGCCGCTTGAAGACGCACGCGTGGTTGAGGATCTTTTAACAACGTCTGTACCACTTCAACAGCCGTTTCATCTCCTTCTGTCAATAACACAGCTGTAGCCGTTGCTGAAATTCCCCACGAACGTTCGAGTAAATACTGTCGAATGACTTGCTCAATATCAGGTGTTTTTAAAATAGCTAATAAATTCAATAACTGTAAACGCGCGAGTTGATTTTCCATTTCAGGTGTCGTCGACGGATCTTGCTCTTTTCTCGAAGGACGGTTAATAACCGCTTCAAATATCCCGCATTCTAACGAACCCCATCGTTCTTTTTCTGTTAAAATAAGAGACTTCATACATTCAGCTGCTTCTTCCACCATTTCTCGCTGTCCAATGAGTCCCAGTGCCAAATTCAACCGCACATAAGCATCTGGATGAAGGCGAAATTGCTCTTGCATCAAAGCAAGCCCATAACGTCCTGTTGCGCTTAAAGCAGCGGCTGCCAATGCACGTACTTCACGTCGATCATTCTGCAAATAACGCACAAAAATAGGGCGACTTTCATCCGGCCGATAAAGCGTTATGAGCCAGGCTGCCGATAAAGCCACTTCAGGATGCGCATCTTGCATTCCACGACGTGCACAACTTAAAACAACTTCCTCATTTTCTTGCGGTTTCAATTTACCTATAGCTTGTAAAGCTTCTCTACGCACAAGGGGAGAAGGATCTGCCACTAGAATGAATAATTGATCCAGATCACGCATGGAGTGAAAATAAGCAATCGATTCGCATGCTAGCAACCGCAAACCTGCACGATGACTCGCCACTAAACGTTCGACTTCAGCTCGATTAATGGTATCTAGCAACTTTAATAAAGCATCAATTGCTAAGGCTTTTTCTTCAGCCGAACTTTCATCAGACGCGATTAAGGCTTCTAAATCAGCGCGTAATTCCATGATTTTCATACGCCCAATCGCTTTCAATACTTGCTGCCGAACTGACCAAATGCGCTCTTGTTTGAATAAACGCTTGATTTCTTCGACTAACTTATAATCATGGTAATGACTGGCAAATTTCACTGCCATTGCACGAATCGCATAATTAGAATCACGCAAACCTTGATATAAAATAGCTACACTTTTGGCTTGTTGACTGAAATAAGCGGCTAAAAGCGCCATCTCACGCATCACTAAAGAAGCAGAGTGAGCGGCTTTCGTCAAAACACCCCACGCCATATCTTCAATGAGACCTCGTTCTAAAGCTTTATCTGGAAAAAGCTGAATATAGATTTCCCACGCGCTCAACATTTCTTTTTCGCGTCCTAATGCAGCCAAAACTTGGATATATTTTTCATGAAGAACAGCAGATTGTGGATAAGATTTCACAGCTTGCTGTGCTTCTTCCAAAGCAGTTTGTAAGTCTCGCAAAGCTAGATGAGCTTGCACACGTCTTGCCAATTGATCTTCTTCAGAAAGAGCTTGTAGAAGACTTAACGGCAAAAAAATGGTCATTAAAACCAGGCAAACTCTTCTTTTCATAGCCTTTAACAACCACAACGCGACTTGATGAGCTGACTAATTTCTTTAAATTGCGGATGTTTGGAATCTTGTAATAATTCAAATAGAACAGTTTCTGAGCAACTAATACGGGCTCCGGCATCGCGCATTTCAGCAATCGCTGTAGAAAAATCATAAATAGAGCGTGAAGTGATCGCATCATTGAGCACCGTGACCTGCTTCCCTAACTTGAGCAAGCCTTTCACTGTTTGCAAAACGCAAACATGCGCTTCTATCCCGACAACAACCCACTGCAGATAAGGAGAAGCCACTACATAATCTGCAAAAGTTTGATCATTTAAACAAGAAAAAGTCGATTTCACCCAAGGAGAATAATTTTCCCCTAATAAAGTTTGGAGAGGAGGAACCGTAGGACCCAAGCCTTCCGGGTATTGCTCGCTCACAAGAATGGGCAATTTCAAAATTTGAAATCCTTTAATTAATTTGCACATGGTATGCAAAATATCGGGACCCCGATCCACCGCCGCAAACATTTTCTCTTGCATATCCACAACAAGAAGAATTGTTTGTGCAGAAACTAATGTAAAGGCTGACATAGATACTCTTCGTAAAATTTTATGAAAACGACGTAAGATTTAAAATCACCGCAAATATAGCCCATTATTCATTTTAAGACACGTCTTAACATAAGACCTATCAAATAAAATTATAGAAATAAAAGATAAACGATATTTTTTATCTTCTATCTTTATTTTATTGAATTTAATTTCGTTAAAATTCTAAATATCAAATTAAATAATGAAATGAGGAAACTCAAAGGAGAAACAAAATGAGATATTCAACACGTTTGTTTGTATCTTGTTTGATAAGCTCGTTAAACTTATTAGCAAACTCATTTTTATGTGCAGATCCTCAAAATATTGAAGAGACAGATTTAGAAGAAATAAGAGGTATAGATGATTCTCAATTTTCATCTCACCTATTACGTGGAAAAAGAGGCCATCGATCAAGTGCATCGAGCTTAATCTTATATCAAGCAGATCTTCATCAATGTCGCATAGGCATTGATGTGGATCGTTCTTTAATAGGTTATACAGTGGATTTTGTGACTGATCTTGATGGAAACGACTTCGCCTGTTCACCCCTCCCTAAACGAGGAATTCAAGTGACTCCACGCAACGGAGTTTCTTTTACAAAGACTATCCCTCCCATAGGTGAGCTAGGACCTTCTATAAGAGGACATATCGATCATACGAAATTCTTAGCTTATTCTGTCTTTGCAGAAGCGCCGCTTAATGATGGAGAGCTTTGTACCACGTGGGTAGCCTCTGGACAACAAACAAATGTCGCCAATCATCCTTTTGGAAGCGCTGTTGTCAATCCAAATGAAGATCTACGTTTAGCTAGCTATGGATTAGTTGCTTTAGATCCAGCTTCTGAAATTATTTTGGACTGGTTTTGCACAAATGATCTCATTTATGTTTATGTGGCGCGCATACCAGGAGCAGAAGCGCTATTTGGTGAGTATGCCGCTTATATTTATGGAATTCCTGTTGCAAAACGCCATCCCCACAAAGAGCCTTTAGACGATATTCGCACTTTTCAACTTTGCTATAATCGAAAGAAAGGAGAAGTCACATGGAAATTAGATGGTCGTCCTGTCTTAACGATTACTCAACTAGGACATCGTTTAACTCCCGAAAATACCTTTACTTATAAGCATGGTGAAAGACGTCCTCTGCACGATCCCAATCGATTTAAACTAATTGATAATGGAGGAGTAGACCAAGATATTCGTCCTATAGGCCTGCAAACAGGAATTGGTTTGTTTACTTTATTAGATGGATATTTACCTAACAATCAAGCAGGAGTTCCCAATCAAGGCTTAGTCCGTTTAGACTCTTTGGGATTTCGAGCAGGAGGACCTTATTATAATAATCCTTTAGCTCCTTTGAGCATCCCTGCACAATTTGTGGTAGACAATCGTTCTTTTGACCCCTTGACCGGCTTCTACTCACCTCCTACAATTCCTTCCTCATTTCGTGTATTTGGACAAGGAGCCGTATTACGGTTATTTGATTACACAGTTTCAATTGAACAATAAAAATAGTCGACCATTATGTGATCGCGCTTTCTTTTTCTAAGAAGGCGCGATCACACGTCTATATTAAGAAAGACGAAATTCTCTTTTGCTCTTCGCATCTTAACAAATTAATTTATTAATCTTTATTTTCAATAAAAATATTTTTATTAAAATTAAAAATATAAATACAAAAAAAAGATAAATTAAATGAACACCATTTATATTCATAATAATTTATCCTTGCGTTACGCAATGATAAATTCAGGCAACTCCCCTGAGACCGTCTTCACGAAAGTGGCGGAAAGTCACAATACAGCTTATTATCAATCCACGATTCAAGGAATAGAAAGTGGAGATCGCGCTTTATTTCTTTTTTCAGGGGTACTCAAAATTATTTTCTCACTAGGATTTAAATTTGCTGAAGCCTTTTCAGATTTAAGACAAGGCCTCTCAGGTAAAGTAGAAGTATGTGTGGTAACATTAGGTGCACCCCAACCAAAAGAGTATTCCATGAGTGATTTTATTATTTATGGAGTAGAATCTAGTTCAAACGAACCTGCTATTAATTTTTATCGAAGCTCTTTTTTCAGTGCTGCTTTCTGGTCTCATGAAGCTGTCTGTAAAGCTATTCTTGCTCGTGACACTTATGTTTTTCACAAAATTGATCCTAGTTTACAAAAGAATGAAGACTTTGCTCTTTATGCTTTATCAAAAGGAGTTTCTTACTCTGTTCTGCCTACCGAATTAAAAGAAAAGGAAGATTTTGCTTTACGTGCTTTACAAAAGAAATGTGGAGTTTCGCTAAATTAAATTCCTCTGCCTATTAACCGGGAACACTTCAACATGTTAATTTAAAACACTCAAAAAAATCCCAAATGAGCAGATCGAATTAGCACCTAAATTAAAATTTTCTTTATATAATCTATTAGCCCACAAATTGCATAAAATAATGGTGGCAACTGAAAAACAAGGAAATAAAATACATTTTTCCCAAGGAAGAGCAAGCTTTGTTGCTAAAAGAAGTAAACAAGTTGAACCGAAATTGGCGAATCCCCCTAAAGACCCGCAGATCATTTCACTGCTTTGAAGTTTTCTTTTTTCTTTTAAGAATATCAAGCTTTGTAAAACCAAAGCCACCCCAAATTGTCCAGGCATAAACCAAATGTCATCTGTTTCCGTAAAAGCAAAGTAAGCTAGGATTCCTTCTAATTTGTCTTCTTCAAATAAAACACAACGTCCTTGGATCAGTGTTAAAGCTAAAATTTGCACTATAAAACAAATCAAAGCGTATTTTAACCATTTCAAATAGACAATAGAATCGCTTGATTCCTTTTTAGCTCCTAAAAAGAGCCCTAAAATAACTAAAACCATTCCCACTAACTGCAAATTGGAACAAGAAAATCCAAAGCTTGAGTCAAATAAGGAAAAGAGAATCAAACCAGGAAAGACAGCACTTGCATTCTGAAAAGCAAATGTAAGGCCTGCTGGACCTTTTTGCAAGGCACGTCCTGTAATGATCATCAATGCTACGTTCAAGAAACCTACACACCCTCCTATCAAGACAACAGTAAAATTAATATTTGTCGTCCAGAGATTGGGATAGATAAAGAATGATAAAATAAAAGCAAAAAAATAAAAAACTAGTAAATAACCGTTTGACGTATAAACTTTTGTAGAAGCTGTAAAATTCTTGCGAAAAAACAGATTAGACAAAGCAGCTGATCCTGCTGCTAAAAAAACAAAGACTAAAGAACTCATAACCATCAAAATAAGAGAGGACTAAATTAACATTCCGAAAACCTCGTTTACCAGATTAAGGATATATTTATCAAGTTTAAATTCTAGATTTTAGGATTTATCTTCCTTTGTGTCTCTTTTTGAGAATGGCCATAAAGCCAGCGCAAAGAGAAAGGCGCTATCAAAGTTGTGACTGCAATAACTAGAATTAAGGCTGCATAAACATCATTTTTTAGAACCTCTGCATTAAGTCCTACGTTCGCAAAAATCAATCCCACTTCACCACGAGGAATCATTGCTGTTCCGATAATCAATTGTATAAGACGACTTTCCTTCGTCAGAAAAAACGCAGAACATAGTTTGCCTATTACAGCTGCTGCAATTAAGGAACCACTCAATAACCAAATAAACGATGACTCCCAATTGATAGTTTTGAGGTCTAACGAGAGTCCAATGGCGACAAAAAAGATAGGAGTGAATAAATGCACAATAGGTTTCATTTGCTCTTCCACGCGATGGCTAAAGTCTTTTGATTCATGTAAAAATGTTGCAAACGGAAAAAAGAATTGCCTGGATAGCGCTAAGCCGGCTGCAAATCCACCTAACAGTTCCGGAGCTCCCAAAGCATGGGCAGACCAAGCAAAAAGCAAGATAAGTGAAACAATAGTAGTGGGTAACAGTCCAGGGATTTCGCTTTTCTCATCCCATTTTTTAATAATTTGAGAAGCCACTTTAGCTAATAAAGGGGACAACAAGAAAAAGAGCGCAATAAACAGGATGACCTTTCCGGTATTCCATAAGTTGACTTCTCCACTAACAGAGAATTCATAAAGCATAGCCAGTAAAACGATACCGATAATATCGTCAAGAACAGCTGCTCCAATAATAATTTGTGCTTCATGGCTATTTTGTTTTTTCAAATCACGTAGGACTCTTAAAGTAATTCCAATACTTGTCGCTGTCAAAGTACTAGCAATAAAAAGGCTGGCTAAAAGAGAGAAATCAAATAAAGCATAACTTAAGAAAAAACCTAATGCAAAAGGGAAAATGACACCGCCAAGAGCAACAATAAAAGCTTTACCTCCAGCTGCTGTTAAATGACCAATATCAGTCTCTATTCCTACTTCAAATAAAAGTAAAATAATTCCAATTTGAGCTAGTAATTGAATAGGATTACTAATTTCTACCAATCCTAAAATACTGGGACCAATGATAATTCCCGCTAATAGCTCACCAATCACAGTGGGAACTTGAAAATAAGCTGCCACTTCTCCCACAAATCGAGCTGACAAGAGAATTAAGACGAGTTGAATTAAAAATGTGTGGGCTTCCATAAAGATATTAGATAATGAGGATATGTGATTTTGATCACTATCATATTTATTGACTCAATAATTTTTTATGACATTGTTGCACAAATCCAAGGCTGGTGTGGACGAGTGGACG
Source organism: Parachlamydiaceae bacterium (assembly GCA_030147755.1). Classification (GTDB taxonomy): domain Bacteria; phylum Chlamydiota; class Chlamydiia; order Chlamydiales; family Parachlamydiaceae; genus JASBUW01. The sequence continues at coordinate 11,411 of JASBUW010000132.1, read as the reverse complement.
ACGTGGACTTCGTGGACAATGTAGACCTCGTGAACATAAAATTTAGTGAAATCAATTAGTTAAACTTTGCTTTATGTCCACGAGGTCCACATTGTCCACGAAGTCCACGTCGTCCACCCGTCCACACCAGCCTTGGATTTGTGCAACAATGTCATTTTTTATTATTTTAATTTATATGATGAAAAAAAGTTACTGTCATTAAAAATTTACGTTTTTTCGATCTGACTCAAATCAAGCCCTACTTGCCAAATCAAGCGATAATAGGCTCTGCGCACATCAAATTTGGATTGATTAATCTTTTGTTCTGCTTCACGTAATGCCTTAATCGCATCACGATATTCAAAGGTAGTCATGACGCCCATTTGATGTTTTTTAGTGGCGATTTGTATGCCCTCTTGTGCCAGTAACGAGCCTTCGTGAGCCACTAGATAGACTTGATGTGATTGCTCCAGCTCGCTCAATACACTATAAATTTTGGCTTCTATATCTAATTCTACTTGATAGTAATGCGCTAAAGCTTCTCGTTTACCTTCTTGCGCCTGCTTAAGCTTATGTTTATTAGCCGGATTAAACAAAGTCCAATCTACGCTTATACCTGCTCCTAAATAGGGTTGATGATCAAATCCATTATTGACATAGCGATGTCCGGCATTCGCATACATACTTACTGTAGGCGTATTTTCTGCTTTGACTTGCTTGATTTTGACCTGGCTTAAAAAACAATTCATTTGCTCTTGTTTAAGAGTCGGATTATATTGACACGCCCACTCTTTCCACAAATTAATGCCTTTTTGCCAATCTTGAGAAGGCAAATTAAGATTATTTTCAATTAAATTCAAGTTTGTATCAGATGAAAGACTTAACAAATTTAATAGTTTATATTGACTGACACGCATTTTCTTCTGCGTATCATAATAATCAATCCATGCATTCTTTAATTGCAAACGTGTCTGATTAATCTCAAAGGTAGTGAGAGCTCCAATAGCTAAATGCGTTTCATGCTTTTTCAAGTCTTCTTCCCAAATTTGAATGATCATTTTATCCACTGCTAATTGGGCTTGATTTAAAACCACTTCATCATACGCTTCACGCACTTGCAAGAGCACATCGCAAATTTGTTGCTGTACTTCAAAGCGCACTAATTCCCATTGCGCTTCGCTTTCCTTTAATTGATAGCAGGCTGTTTGATCATAAAGCGGCTGTGTTAATCTTAATGCATTGTCTAAACTATGATCTCCTTCCTTAGCGATATCCCATTGTGCAGATAAAGCCATCGTAGGCAAAAAATAATCCTTAGATATGCGATAGGCATAATAGCTTTGCTCTAAACGGTGCAAATTGGCGTTAATCTCATAGTTATTTTCGATCGCTAAATCTTCTGCTTGCCTTAAAGAGAGGCATAAAGGCTCTTCTTGTGCAAATAGAGCACTACACGAGAATACTAAAAGGAAAGGCAAAATATATTTAAGATTCATGGGAACCCAATTCAAGTTTCTCATAATAAATATCCGAAGCAATACTTCCATCTTTAATGGTCACACATCGTTGCGCACGCTGTGCAATCGCTTTTTCATGCGTCACGATGATAATCGTCGTTTTTTTTAATTGATTAATGGTACAGAAAAGATCAATAACAAGTTGACTGTTTTCAGAATCTAAATTGCCCGTTGGTTCATCGGCTAGTAAAATCAAAGGATTCATCGCTAAAGCACGCGCAATGGCAATACGCTGCTTTTGTCCTCCTGATAACTGATTAGGATAATGCGATAAGCGATGCCCAAGCCCTACCAGCTCCAATAATTCATGTGCTTGACAGCGTGCTTGTTTTTCGCTTATGCCTCCATAAAGTTGAGGCAACACCACATTCTCTACGGCGTTAAGATCATTGAGCAAATGAAAATTTTGAAAAACAAATCCTATTTGTTGATTACGTACAGCAGCCAACTGCTGGGTTGACAAAGCAGATACTTGTTGCCCAGCTAAAAAAACATCTCCTGATGTCGGAAAATCTAGACATCCCAATAAATGCATGAGTGTCGTTTTTCCAGATCCAGAAGAACCTGTTAAGGCGACAAATTCCCCTGCTTCAACGGTTAAATCAATTTGATTTAAAATCACTGATGACGTTTCACCATTTTTAAAAATCTTGGTGAGTTTTTTAGTTTGAATAAGAGACATATTCATTTCTCGCAAACATTAAGTCACATGTAAAGCTTCTACAGGATGAAGCTTAGAGGCTTTATAAGCAGGATAAAATCCAAAAAAGACTCCAATCACAAAAGTTGTGGCAAAGGCAATCATCAAAGGAGGCAAGCGAATCGCCCAATCAAAAGTTGTTACATAACCTACAATGCAGGTTGCTATAAGTCCACTTAAAATTCCCACTAGGCCTCCGGCCGAGCATAGCAAGATCGCTTCTACAACAAATTGAAATAAAATAGATTGAGGAGTCGCTCCTAATGCCATTTTAATCCCAATTTCTCTTCTTCTTTCGGTCATGGCGACTAGCATAATATTCATCACGCCAATTCCTCCCACGACTAAAGAAATACTTGCTGCGACTAAAAGAAATTGATTAAACACTTGTGAAGATTTATAAGCCGCTTGCATCATCGCTTGAAGATCCCAAATGGTAAAATCATCCGGTTTTTGTTCCTCAATCTGATGCCGAAAGCGCAACAACCTACGCACACTTGAAACAAGTTGAGTCGAATTCTCGCCAGAGTGTGGATGAATGATAATACGTTCCACAGCATTCTGTTCTACCGGCACGATCTTCTTCCAAAGTGTTGAAAAAGGCACAATGACATCGAGATTAGGGTTCTGCATTTGATTCATTTCCTTCTCAGCTGGACTAAAAACACCGATCACTTGGAAGGGAACCTTAGCCATCAAAATCGTTTTGCCAATCGGATTTTCTTGTTTAAATAACTCTTTGGCGACATCTGATCCTAAAATAGCCACGTTAATGGCACGTTGTTCATGATAATTTGTAAAAGGCATGCCTTTAACAATTTGGCGCTTTTCTAAACGCAAAAAATCTGCATTAATCCCTTGAATACCTGCTACAACCTGATACGTATGATATTTGACAACTTCTCTTGTTTCCATAAAAGGTGTACAAGCATGAATATTAGGCGCAAGTTGTTGAATGGCTAAATAATCCTCATAACATAAAGGTTTTTCTTTTTGATGATCACTTTGCACTTCTCCACGATTCAAAAAATTACCGGGAAATACATAAATCCAATCTTTCCCCATGGCCAAAATTTCATTTTCCAATCGTTGCTTAGCCCCTTCGCCCAAAGCCATCGTCACGACAATCGACGCAATGCCAATCACAATACCCAATAAGGCAAGGCCTGAGCGAATAGGATGACGCCGCAAACTTAAAATCGCCATCTTGAAAAATAAAAAGAAAGAAAGACGCATCATGCTCACAATTTGCGAAAGATTTTTTCATAAATTTTTTTCATTTGATCATCTTCCATCACATCCACAATAAGTTTTTCTTCTCCTTGTAAATCTGATTTGATTTCAAAGTAAATGTTATCTGTCATTCCTAATTCGACAGGTATTTCTCGAAAGCATTGATCACAAATTTGCCAAACAAATTGAATATTTTGATCTGCATGCGTCAGTAATAAAGTTTGTTTTGTTTCATTATCAACCGGTTCAAGAGTGTAATTGAGAAATTGAGCCATAGATTGTAAATGCTCTTGTTTAATGAGAAAAGGACGCGAAGTCAATGCCCACGTTGAATCTACAGCCGCTACATCTATTTTAGCATTCACATTCATTCCGGGGCGTAACAACAAATGAGGATTATCAATATAAGCTTTTGCTAAGTATGTACACGTTTTATCATTTACTTTAGCCATAAAGCTCACATTTTCAATTTTACTTTCAAAAGTACGGTGTGGATAAGTATCCACCACCATTTGTACTTTTTGGCCTTTTTGAATTTGACCAATATCTTTTTCGTTAATTTCTAATTCCACTTCAATTTGCTTTACATCCGGAGCTAACCACAAAATGGTTCCTTCATCTCCATCTGATTTAACCAAATCTCCTTTCGTCGCTTCTAGATGAATAATAATTCCGGTAGCCGGAGCATAAATTTGGTGCTGTTGAAAAGTGATGAAGGTTTTATCATAATGCGCTTTTAAACTTTTGACATTGGCTAAAGTGGTAAGATAATCTCTTTTAGCTTCTTGTAGAGCCACTTCTGAGATAAAATGCTCTTCAAATAATTGTTTTTGTCTTTCATAATGCGCAGTTTGATATTCCAATTCAGCTAAAGCGCCTTCATAGGCGCCTTCTGCTTCGCGCACTTCAGTATCGCCTAATCCTGTGTCTATTTCTGCTAAAAGTTGTCCTTCTTCTACAAGGTCATTTTCTAACACATGAATGGATTTGATACGTCCGGTGATCAAACTCCCCACTTTAATTTGATCTTTCAATTTTAGGGCGCCAACCGCAGAAATCACTTGCTTAATCTCTTTGCGCACCGGTTGCTCTACTGTATAGAATTCATCTGTCTTAAGATCGGCAGGACTCCAAAAGAAATAGTAAGTGAGAGAGCTGATCCCTAAGAGAAGCGAAAGGATAAAAGCCCATTTAAAATATTTCATACAATTCACTTTTAATGGATTAAAATAATTAAGATGATTTTTTAGTGATACGCGAAGGGTTTGGAGCCCCCGAGCAACTTCGTTGCTAATATCAAAAAGTAACAGTGACCTTTTTAGTAGTTGGTCAAAGTATACTTAAAAAGACTGGTTTTATCTGTGCGGTAGCACTATCACTGCATTAGCTCAGACCGAGCGCGTTTAGCGCTCGTTCTGGATAAATAATGCCATTTGATTAGCACTGCGGTTAGCAGTGCAACTCTTCGGCGCCCTTGTAGCACTGCTACCACACAGATAAAACCAGTCTTTTTAAGCACGCTCTGATTAATTACTAAAAAGGTCACCGTTATTTTTTGATATTAGCAACAAAGTTGCTTTGAGACTCTAAACGCTTCGCGTATAACCAATCTTGATGCACAACGTGATGAGTTATTGTTAAGCTATGCCTTTTAATTTGTGTCCACCGACCAGATGAAAATGCAGGTGAAAGATGATTTGACCCGCATCTGATCCATTATTCGTTATTAAACGATAGCCATCCTCAATCTTAAACTCTTTAGCCAATTGTTGCGCCACTGAAAAAATTTCACAAATGAGAGGCATATCTTCCGGAGGAACAGCTTGCATATTGACAAATTCTTTTTTAGGCATGATGAGAATATGCACAGGCGCAACAGGATGTAGATCTTTAATCGCTAAAATGCGTTCATTCTCAAATACTTTTTCTGAAGGCAGCTCGCCCTTGATGATCTTTCCAAAGATTGTTGCCATATTCTTCCTCAGCATGTTTCAACGTATATTCTAAAGCTTTTAACGCGTCTTCTCGCGTTTCCCACACCGATATGAATCGCCCTTTATGGCAAAAAACGGCTCCAGAAATCCCTGACGCTCGTTTTAACTCATCATCTATTAAACCTGCCCACTCTTTTGGTTGCGGCAGACGTACTTTCATGCGCTCTGAATAAGAAGGAGGAATTCCTCGCAGTTTCCAATGATGACCCGAAGGCATAATCACAAATAAAGCAGGATGGTTGATTCCATCTAGTTCAAAAAAAATCTCAAGCCACGGTAAATTTTTTTCAAACATCAAACAATCTTGGTAGTTTGCCATACAAGCTGCAACAATTTCACGACAAGATTGCGTATATTTAAAGCGTTCCCATAAACGTTGAAGATAATTAAAAGCAAATTGCACTGCTTGATGAAAAGCTTGGTTTTGCTCCTCAGCATCACAATCATAATGAATAGGCGTAAAATTGGAAATGATATGCGAAAAAGAACAATAGCCGGGTAATAGCGGATCACGTCCATTGTCATGCGCATCTACCCCCATGATCAATGAATGATTAAAAAAATCATACTCATTAGGCTTTAAGATCCCTTGTTCTTGCAGGTATTTGAGTATCATCCCTGCACTACTTAAAGGTCCTTGGTAGTCAGCTTGATGATGGTCGAAGAGTTTTTGGGCGGGATCGTATATTCCCCCTACATCACATACATACTCGCAATTTGCGAGTAGGCTCAAATCGCGTGTGCGTACGATTTTATCTTCATCAATTAAATTGAAAAGCAATAGCAGAGCACAAGCCGTCACTTCATCGGCGTGAAATGTCCCATCATGCGTTCCGCAACTGCGTAAAATTTTATGTGTATCCATCTGTCGTTAGAACCTTAATCCCTTAGTTTCAGGGCCGACTTAAAAATACAACTTTTAAAACCAAATTGAACCAAATTTCAATTATGACAGAATTTTATTTTATAAAAAAGCCCTAATCTTATTTTGATTAAGAATTCCTCTTATTTATCCTTGCTATCTTGCCACTTACGCTATTGCTTATCCTGTTAAATATTAAAATAACAGGATAAGCAATAGCGTAAGTGGCAAGATAAAAAAGATAATGAGAACGGTTAAATTTTTTGTTGAATAATTCGCTCAAAGATTTCATGCTGACATTTTTGATGAACTCCCTGCTATTAACGAGAACTGCCATGGAAGATTTCTTGGATCCACTTCAATATGATTTAGTCACACCGGATGGTGCGATTACCAATTTAACTTCTATAGACGAACGAACAGCAGAGGCTGTTGTTTTTATTCAAAATATCTCGCCTCACTTTGTCGGATTTGGTATTGATCAAAGCTCTATTTTTTTTAACATTAAAAGTACGTTAGCTCAACTGGGAGTAGAAGGAATAGGACTCACTTACGAGCTGGATGCTAAAAATCATTGTGCGCAAGTTAAAGTTCAGTTGAAAGCCTTAGGACCTATTGCCATTGAGATGCTCAAACTTTTACAAGTAGGCTCTTCGATCGGTCGATTATTTGCAGCGGATGATCGGCGCATTGTGCGTGATCCTGACTATATCAGCCGCATGTTTGGTCGTTCAGATCGTTGGGGCAAACCTTTATTATCTTTAGGCGGGCTACAAGGAAGTAATGATCTGATTTTAGATAAAGTAGAAGGACGTGCTGTTGCTTATCTCACTTTGCAAAATGGACGGGTTCTTTATGATGCATCAATTTATGGTTTTCTGCCTACTTTAGCCAAAGCATTGGTGACCAATACAAAAATGCGCGATATTTTACGTTTACACCAAGAGTGGAAGCCTTTAATGCCGCGCAATGTCGTTGAGCATGAAATTCTACTAGTCCGTACGCTTCCTTTACATATTCGCACCGTCTTTGCACGCGTTGTCAATTCTCTACTTTCTCCCGGTTATCACCACACATCTGCTTCCATCCTCCAGCCTGACACCTTAGCCTCAGGTGATATTTATGAATTATATGGTCAAAGTAAACGAGAAATTACAGATATTCCGCTTGAATTTTACACTTTGGAACCTTACCGCGAGTACGTTTTTTTTTCCGATAAAGATCAGCTACAAACATACATAGAAGATAAAGAAAATCTTTTTAATGCTTTTGAAACGGCTCCTATGCCTTTTGAACACTATACAGCGGTTTATATTGTCAAGGGACAACAATTGAAAGATCTTAAACCCGAACATTGGATTTCTCGTGAAATACATTTACATGAATTTCCGGGACTTGTTCAAAGTGCACGACAAGCCCTCATGGTTGAACGCTATATTGAACAACTTCCTTCTTATCCTTTTCTAAAGAGCATTGAAAATGGCACGATCACCAGCCAAGGCATTCTTCTCACGCGCTATTTTCCTTCTCCACTCTTAAAACGCATGCTTTTGAGTCATCAAGTTCAGCGCTGCTTAAAGGGCATCTATTTTCAATATCCTTCTCTTTCCAATTTTAATTTCTTTTCAGCTGAAGATCGGGCTCTTCTCCATGATTTAGATAAATTTGCTATTCCTGTTTACTGGGTAGATAAATCGACAGGCCAAATCTTGCAGTATACACAAAAACCGGAACGTGATTCGGGTTTATTTGTGCCTTTGAATCAAGTAGAAACTTTTCTGAAATCCACGATATTCGGCATTTATGGCTCCAATCTTATGGCAGGCCATTTCGAAAATGAATTGCGTACTTTATTTAAGGGCATCCTTGACTTGCGTGCGCATGTCAATCATCCTCTTCTCAATAAAAACACTCCTCTTTCACTAGTCACTGGAGGAGGCCCCGGCGCTATGGAAGTAGGAAATCGTGTTGCCAAAGAGCTCCAAATTTTATCTTGTGCTAATATTGTCGATTTTACTCCTCCGGCTGGTGATCAACAAACGGTTATCAATGAGCAGATACAAAATCCTTTTGTAGAAGCCAAAATGACGTATCGCTTAGATAAATTAGTAGAACGTCAGGCAGAATTTAATCTAGATTTTCCTATTTTTTTAACAGGCGGCATAGGAACCGATTTTGAATATAGCCTTGAAGAGGTACGTCGCAAAGTAGGGTCCGTGATTGCCACTCCCATTTTACTCTTTGGCACTCCTGATTATTGGCGACGTAAAGTCACAGACCGTTTTAAATGCAATCTAGAAGTAGGTACTATTCACGGATCTGAATGGCTCAGCAATTGTTTTTATTGCATTCAGACAGGTGAACAAGGCCTCAAAATCTATCAAGAATATTTTCAAGGTACTTTAGCAATTGGCAAAAACGGCCCTATTTATGAAGATGGTTTTGTAATTGTCAATTAAAAGACAATAACGACAACGACCATAACGACAAACGACAATAAGGACTAAAATCATGATTGTCGTTTGTCGTTATGGTCGTTTGTATAAGTTCACTGTGTACATAGACTGTTTGCCACTTGTGCGGTAGCACTATCACTGCATTAGCCCAGGGCGTGTCTTAAAAATGCTAGCATCCTAGCTTCGAGATTATTTTGCCCTCAGTTGAACTTTCAGTTTGAGGGCAATATTAAACCAATATTGCCCTCAAACCGAAAGCTAAACTGAGGGCAAAAGAATTCCGAATCTAGGGCGCTATCATTTTTAAGACACGCCCCAGACCGAGCGCGTTTAGCGCTCGTTCTGGGAAAAAAGCCATTTCATGAGCACTGCGGTTAGCAGTGCAACTATTCAGAGTCTGTGTAGCACTGCTAACCGCAGTGCAATATATTGTGCGTTAAATCCCAGAACGAGCGCTAAACGCGCTCGGTCTGGGCTAATGCCCAAATAGTGCTACCGCACAAATGGCAAACAGTCTATGTATACAGTGAACCTATACATAGTGTTAAACACATATTGCGACCCTACCGGGGCGCGATTTTTTTCTCTTAATTCCCCGGATTAAAATCCGGGGCTACCCTCTTTTTCCCCTCAGGGGAATAGCTAAAAAAACAGAAAATAATTTCGGAATCACCTCTTTAGGTTAAGCTACAAATATTAACCTTTTCCTCTTTTTTCAGGAAGAATCTTCATTTAATTAGTTCTTGGATGGAGTGCCTTAGAGATTCTTGATGAGCGAGTTCTTCTAGGCTGGGACGTAAGCGATAGGTCCAATTATTCGAAGAAAAAATGCCGGGTACATTAATGCGTTCGTCTTCTAAATTGGGCCATGTAAGGCCTGGAATTAAAACTAAATACTCTGACAAAAGATTGACGTGGAAGAGGCTGGACGTATGATGGCTATCCCAAAGGATTTCACGATGATGTTCACGGCTAAGCTGGGGTGAATAGGACCATCCCTTAAAGCGAGCAAAAGCTTGAGCTTCATCGGGACGCATTTGCCACCATTGTTGCACAGTTTCTGAGTCATGTGTCGAGACTGTTGTCATGCTGTCTAATGGATAGTCATGCGGTAAAATAAAGTGCTGCCCTTCTTCCTTCCACTTGCGTTCCCATCGCATTACACGTGTGCCACAGATCCCTAAGCTTCTTAAGCAAGCGCGTACTTCAGGTGGGACAACTCCTAAATCTTCTCCAATGGGAAGCATATCACAAGCGTCTAACATCATCAGCATCAGGCGCTGTCCCTGGTCAATCCATAAGGATTCATCTGCAGGAATAAAATGTCCATCTTTGCCTTTCATTCCAGGTGGAATAGACCAAATACGGAAAAATCCTACAATATGGTCGATGCGGTAAATATGATAATAGCGAGTCGCCCATTGCAAACGATGGCGCCACCATTGAAAATTGTCTTTTGTTTGTACATCCCAATGATAAGTGGGAAATCCCCAGTTTTGCCCTTCTTCGCTATACATATCAGGGGGAGCACCCGCAGAATAAGATAAATCAAAGAGAGAAGGATATTGCCAGACATCTGCACTATCGCGGTCAATCAAAATGGGAATATCTCCCATTAAACAAAAATGTTTTTCAGAAGCGTAGATTTTAGCGGCACGCATTTGCTGATCACAAAGAAACTGAATGAGGCAATACCATTGAAACTGCTCTGCTTCTTCTTCAGCTATGCGATCAATCAGCTCGGGAGAACCCTTACGCTCTGCTTCCGGCCAACTTTCCCAATTAGAACCATGATAGCGGTTTTTTAAAATTTTAAAGACAGCATACCCTTTTAACCAGTGTTCTGCTTCTTTTATAAACTGATGATATTCTTGACTTTTAAGGACTTGAGGGCCAGCATATTGATAGTAATGACGCAAAAAACGCTCTTTATGTTCATGCACACGGGCATACTCTACTTTGGGAGTATAAGAAAACTTAGGAATAGCACGTAATTCTTCTTCCAAAGGCGTATGTTCATGCACATGCGGCAGAGAGGCCAATCCTAAATAAATAGGATTGAGGGCAAAAGCTGAGAGAGCACTGTAAGGACTTGTTCCATGGCCTGTATCATTAAGAGGCAATAATTGAATGATGTCGAAACCAACGGAGAGACACCAATCTATTAAAGGGATTAAATCGGTGAATTCACCAATTCCATAAGATTGAGCAGAGTGAAGACTAAATAAGGGAATGACAATGCCATGGTGATGTTTAATATTGATATGGTGCCATTGTCTGGCCGCAGGGGCATGTGCTAAGTAGGAAATATCTAGCATAAGGCGGTCCACTTCTTTAGTTGTAAGTAAACGCTACCTTAGTCAATTAAGAATAAAATGAAAATACTCTTTATACGAAAGATCCTATAAAAGTAAAAATCTCAACAAGCCCCTAAGCATTAACTTGTAAATGGTTTCTGAGGAGATCACCTAAGCAGGCTAAAGCTGCTTAGGGCGTGTCTTAAAATGCTAGCATTTTAAGACACGCCCCCTGAAGTTTGGACAATTGTAGCTAATCGCGGCAGCGATCAAAAGTGGGAAGCCCCGCGTGAAGCGAAAGGCCGGTTAGGCCTGTAGCGGAACGTGGGGAATCAATCCATAATAAAATGAGAGTCGCGGAAGCGACGACAGA
>JASBUW010000126.1 GCA_030147755.1 Parachlamydiaceae bacterium | reverse complement strand
TTCTAGGCTGCAATGTCAAGATTGGGATCATATTAATCCAATATGATCCCAATCTTGACATTGCAGCCTAGAAGAAAATAATTTCAAATATAGGGCACTAGGAATTTGAGAACACGCCCTACTTAAGATTTGGATTTGAGGAGCAATGGATTAAAGATACTGACGAAGTCTTTCCACAGCTTCCAGAATATGCGCACGATTGCCAAAGGCGCTAAAGCGTAAGAAATTTTCGCCCGCAGGACCAAATCCGCTGCCAGGAGCACACACAATCTGCGTTTTTTCTAGAAGCGCTTCAAAGGCTTGCCACGAGGTTTGATGCGGAAAATGCACCCATAAATAGGGCGCGTTTACACCTCCATAAACGGCATAACCACGTTCTTCAAATGTTTGTCTGAGTAAACGTACATTTTCCATGTAAAAGCGAATCAAGGCTTGAATGCCTTGCTGTCCTTCAGGCTGTAGAGCTGCCATCCCACCTGCCTGTACAATGTTGGAGGCGCCATTAAAAAGAGTCGTATGGACGCGTGTCCAATCGGCATGTACGGAATACCCCTCTTCAAAACATAAAGCTTTGGGGACGACACTCCATCCTAAGCGTACACCCGTGAAACCGGCCATTTTAGAGAAAGAACCGAGTTCAATCGCCACTTGATCTGCTCCCGGAATTTCATAAATGGAGCGCGGGATTTCTTTTTCTTGAATGTAAGCCGCATATGCGGTGTCGTAGATGATGATCGAGTGATTTTTACGTGCGAATGCTACTAACTCTTCTAATTGAGCATAGGTGGCAACGGCTCCCGTGGGATTATTCGGCGAGCAAAAATAGATGAGATCGGTGCGTGGAGCATGTGCTAACGAAGGAAAAAAATCATTAGCTGGTGTACAAAGAAGATAAGTAATGCCTTTATATTGACGCGTAGGTACGTGATACTCTCCTGTTTGACCTAAAATGACGGCAGAATCGATATAAACAGGATAAGAAGGATCTTGCACGGCAATCGTGACTTGATTGCCAAATAACACTTGTAAACGACCAATATCAGGATTGGTTCCATCGGAGATAAATACTTCATCCGCTTCAAATCGCTTCTGATAAAGACGTTCAGCAATCAGTTGACGCAAAGCATACTGTCCTTCTTCGAGTCCATAACCGGTGTAGCCTTCTCTTGTGCCCAAGGCTTGAGCCGATTGCGCTAATTGTTGAGCGATGGAAGCAGGCAGGGGTTCGGTCGTGTCACCAATACCTAAATTAATGACGTGTGCATGCGGATTCTTTTCAAGAAACGCGCGTTTGCGTCTAATGATTTCAGGAAACAAATAGCCTGCTTGTAATTTAGCGACATGTGGATTGCGTTTGACCATATTCACCTAACCAAGAGATTGGAAGTGTTTGAATGATTTGTTGCAGCTGTTGAAAATTCTGCGGATTGAGGTCGCACAAAGGTAAACGACACCCTCCGGCTGCCATTCCGCAAAGCTGCATCGCTACTTTAATGGGAATGGGATTCGTTTCAATAAAAGCCGCTTTAAAAAAGGGTAACAACTGGAAATGCCAAGCACGTGCTTGTGCAAAATCGCCCTTCAATGCAGCCTGTACCATGGCTTGAATGGGACCTGGAATGAGATTGCTGGCAACAGACACGATGCCATGTCCTCCTAATGCCATGAGTGGTAACGTAAATTCATCATCGCCGGACACCACATAAAAGGGAGTATTTCTCTTGACTGTGCCAATGACTTCATTGATTTGCGACAAATTGCCGGAGGATTCTTTTACGCCAATAATAGAGGGAAAGGCAGCCAAACGTCTAAGTGTGTCTGTTTGCAGATTTTGTCCCGTGCGCCCTTGAATATTATAGATGCAGATGGGGAGGGACACCGCTTCACTGACGGCTGCAAAGTGTCGAAAAAGACCTTCTTGCGTCGGTTTATTATAATAAGGTGTCACAATTAAGGCTGCATCGGCTCCGACTTCTTGTGCGTGCTTAGTGGCGCTAATCGTCTGTTCTGTTGAGTAACTGCCCGTCCCAATGATGAGCAACGCTTTCCCTTTCACTTCTTCTAACGCAATCTCAATAACTGTTTTCTTTTCTTGAGAAGAGAGTGTGGGCGCTTCTCCTGTCGTGCCTAACACGACGATTCCTTTGACCTGATGTTGAATTTGAAAACGCAAATTGCGACGTAACCCTTCTGTATCCAGACGACCTTGAGCATCGAAAGGGGTAATGATTGCAGTGAAAAGTCCTTCTAATTTCATGTGGGGGCTCCAGATAATAAATCTTGCATCAAGTGGTCAAACGTAAAAAATCCCTTACGAGGAAATAACCATTCTGCCGCTAAAAGAGCGCCCTGAGCGAATCCTTCGCGGTTGCGAGCTTGATGGGTCAAAGTCAAAGTATCCATAGGACTGTCAAAATAGAGAGAGTGCGTACCGGGCATATGTCCACAGCGTAAACTGGAAAAACTGAAATCATGTGCACGCGGCATTTGTTGAAGAATAACTTGCGTTAACTCTTTAGCTGTTCCTGAGGGTTGGTCGGCTTTATGGCGATGATGAGATTCTATTCCTCCGACATCGTACTCGGCAAAAGGCTGCACCAGTTTGGCGGCATAATCTACCATTTGTCGAAATAAGTAAGCCCCAATGGAAAAATTAGGGGCGTACAAGCAGCTGCCTTGTGCTTGCTGCACTTTTTGGCTGATTTGTGCGTATTTTTCTTCCCAGCCTGTTGTGCCGAGGACCAATGGTTTCTGAAAAGCCAAGCAAGCGTCCACGTGTTGTTCAACAAGAGAAGCATGACTAAAATCTAAAGCCAAGTCTGCGCGTTCTAGATCAGACAGTTGTGTGCCTAATTGACGTGAAAAGCGAGCCACAATGTGGTGGCCCTTGCGTGTCGCAATATCTTCAATCAATCGGCCTATTTTGCCATATCCTAACAGCGCAATTTTCATCGTTTCCCAAAGTCTAAAGTCTATTGTGCTTTGAATTTATTCTCTTCTCTGTGCTCCGTGTTCTCTGTGGTTATTTTATTAATTAACCACAGAGAAGAGGAAAAGAGAAAAAAGGGGTGTTTAACGTCGTCCTTTCTTCTTCATATTGGCAGAAATCTTATATGAAAGATAATTTTAATACAATTCTTTGTTTTTTAATATAACGTAAATTTCTTTTATTTTTAAAAATTGAATTATTTTTGATTGTTTATTATTAATAATAAGTTGTGATTATGTTAATTTTTGATAAAAATAATAATAAATAATCAAGTTGTATTTTAAAATAATTATATTACTAGTATAATAAAACACTAATATTAATGATAAATAATAAAATTAACTAACGAACGATCATTTTTTATTAAGGAGGATTTGTGAGTTCAGTTAATAATTTAAGTCCTGTTTTTAATCAAAATATTGGTGAATTGAAACAGCTTGCTAATGAAGTAGATAAAAGCAGTCATAATGTTCAAAAAAAATTAGCCAAGATTAAAGGAAGATCTGCTGTACGATTATCAAGAAAAAAGCACATCCCTAAGTGGGCTGCTAAACATATAGATTTACATAAGCGATTGGAGAAAGCTGTCAATAAAGCAAATGAAGAAGGGGTTAAAATTCCTGCAGATATCGTCAAATCTCTAGGAAAAAGTAAAAAAACAATGAAGAAACTTGTTAATAAAGGGAATTATTCTGCTTTTCTTAAATTTATCTTACCTGGCCAAATGTTGACTCCGCTTAATCCTAATGATAAACCTAGTCATTCTAATTTGACAGAATGGAAGATGAATTTTGGGCTCCTTTATTCTGCTTATCAACGTACTCAAAATGAAGACACTAAAGAGACCATACGGTTTTTGATGGCGAATTACCTGACAAAAGCGGCTTTTTTGAATGAGTCTACAGGGATTAATATATCTGAGCAATGTACTCGGGATTATGAAAAAATGCTTCAGTTAGGGATGTTTACAATGGGAGGGGTGTATCATCGTACTGCGGATACAGTGATTCCTATTTTACAGATTCTAGAGTTGGAAGGTATGATTGGGTCTCCCCAAGAAAAAGCTGTGGACCTTATTCCTATGGATACAAAGGAAGTGCAAGGATTATACAACATAGGTTTCGTGACGACGCCAGATATTACCAAGCCTGAGGAAATTGTTGAGATTCTTGTCAGTCAATTTGAAGCTCACATTGGTCAATTTGATCATCACAATCCTAATGAGGATGACAATCCTAATCATATAAAATTTCCTGTGATGGAATTTCCTGTTCTCCTAGATATCACTGAGCAAATCGGTCAAAGTTTAATCACTCAGGGCGACCCACAAAAGATACAAGAATATGAAGATAAACAACAAGTTGTAAGAGCACAAGTCAACGAGATTGTGAGAAAAGCAGCCACTATTGTCAAAAATAAATATTCTGATAGACAAGATATACAAGACAAAGCGGAAGATTATATTAAAACAAATCTTGCTGTTGTTTCGCGTACTCAAGTCAATGATCATGTGGCTGTGATGGGGCTGCACAAAAACATGTTCAATGACACAGATTTTAATGAATCGGCTGAACAGTTTGAGAATCCCCTTTATGTGAAGCGTCATGCATTTCTTGCCGAAAAAGTGAAGGAATGGGCAGGACATGCTGCTATTGGTGTGGGGGCTGTCAATTTACGACGAGTGATTGCAGATATACATACAGATCCCTCACACATACCTCGCATTGGTAGAGGTCAAGCGGTAAACTATACAGTGCCGGGTAGAACGGATGTCATGGTGTATTCCGAACCTCATAACATCACGAGTACGAATACTTTTAAAATGTTGACTCGTCTAGCTGAAACTCCTGATCCGAATATAGGTGAGGGACAAGTAGTGCTCGCAAAAGCGACAGTCAAGATGATGAAGACTTTAATGGACAAGATCACAAAAGAAGAGTGGATCGAAAAGCAAAGTGATTTGGCAGTAAGAGAATTAACGCAGACAGCTGTTTTTCGTATACAACAGCACTTAGGAGCTGCTGTGCATCACGCTCATGACTTGAGACAATTTGGCCAAGCGATTGATCGTACACATGCCGAATTGACTACGCTTTTGGCTCTCTATTCTCCTTTTGATATAGACTCTTTTGATGAGAATTATGCTAAATTTATCAAACCCAATTTACCTGACGCGATGAAACCTACTCTAGTAGGGCTCGGCAAATCGGCTATGAATGTATTTGCGGGGATAAATGCAGCTGTATTGAGAAAGAGTCCTCATCCTATCAGGGTTTGTGGAGCGCACTCTTATTATGAAGAAGCTATGCTTGTGGGTGCAAACCGGACTTTAAAGGAGGTTCTCGAAAATCCTGATATTAAAAAAGTCGATCTATACGTCACTGAATTTTATCATAATATTGATATTGACCCTAATCACACGAATTATCAAAAAGGAACGGTGATTCAAGATATAAAAAGTATATTCACACAAAAACCCGACACAAATCAGTTAACAGTCGTGATTGACGGAACAATTGATTTTGCACAATCTGATGATATAAAAGCTGTTTTCAAAGAGTTTGAACAAGAAATCAAAGATGGAAAATTGAATATTGCGGTGATTCGAAGTGGGCAGAAGTTTGATATGTTGGGCTTTGATAACTATTTTGGAAGTCCTTTCTACATGGTGAATAATGGTGATGAGAAATGGAATGAATTTAATAAAATTAAAACAGAAGAAGCTTTTCGTACCGATGAATTATCTCAGCAATTTTTTACTTGGATGGCTGAAACTGGTCCTGAGATTATAGATCAATATAAAAAGCAAATTTTCGCCAATGCTAGAGCTATTCTAGATATGGTTCCCGCTAAACTTCAACCTGGAGAAGGAAAAGAAGTGTGTGTATGCAACTTTGAAGAAGGAGTTAAAACGGTCCTACTTGATATTAAAATCGATTTGGCAGATGAAGTACAAAAAGATGAATTGCGTAGATGGGCTCAACAACGCTTCATGGAGCTTTTCGTTGAAAACGATAAGCTAGTCTATCGTAGAGGAAGTTTTGGATTTGCTCACGCCAACATCACTTGGATTGATCCTAAGATGAGGATTAATCCTGGCCTTAACTCAGAAGAGAATAAACTTTATCAACAATTCTTTAATGAATTAGCCGCCAAAGTGGAAGAAATGCAGCAATCGGGTGCATCCTAGAGTCTTTGAAGACGCTTGTCCCGGCATTTAATGGACCAAAAGGACCAGATGGACCTTATAGACCTAATGGATAAAACGAGCTAGCTCGTGCATATAATGTATTTTCTGTCTATTAGGTCTATAAGGTCCATCCGGTCCTTTTGGTCCATTAAATGCCGGATAAGCACCCTTTTATTTTAAGTAATCAAAGCATCCCAAAAACAAGCTTTTATCTTATCTCCAAAAGTTTGGGGATGAGTAAATGAAATCTCTTTTGAAATGGGGACAAGGGGCCTTGCATTGCTTACTTTTACGTCTTGTTTAATCTCTGAGAAAAAATCTGAAATCTCACCCAATATATGCTTAGCCAGGACTTGCGTATAGCTTTTCAAACGTAAAGCTCCTTCAGGTGCAAAATTATGACCGACATGCTCAATCTCGACCATCTTTTTGGGTCCCGGATATTTTTCGAAAAGAGTTTCGATTTGCCAGGGAGGAAAAAACTCATCTTCTTTTCCATGATAAAAAAGAACAGGGATGTTTAATTCGCTTAAAACATGCATGCCTTCTGTCTGTGTCGCTAAAAGAACTAAACCTTTAATTTGATTCTTGCCCTCTTTATTCAACTCATGCGCCATCTGAACAGCGACTGTTCCTCCCATAGAATAACCCATGACATAGACATTGTCATAAAAGTTAAGTTGCTCTGAAGCAATTCTTGTAATCTGCTGAACGTTTTTTATGATATCGTCAGGCAGTGTATAGACAGGCTGAATATGTAGAGAATTATTGCTGAATTTCTCCCGTAAAAGTTTATATACTCCCTGCGGACCTTGGTTACCACCTGTACATCCAGAAATTGCAAGCAAAAGATCTGTCATTTCAACTCTATTGGTTTAATTATTAAGAAATAATTAAGACCAGATTATTTATTTTTATCTTTATTTGCAATAACTAAATTTAATTAAAAAATAATTATTTATTGTTTAATGTGTGATAAATCGCTTGCATTCCGTCCCATGCAGGTCTCGTATCTTCACCCAACTCCCACACCATGGCTCCGCCTAAATGATGTTCTTTCACATATTCACTCTTAATTTTGAGTGATTCTTCATCATCATAAGAAATAAATTGCTTAGTAGTAGGATTATACAAATAAGGCACTTTCGCCTGGTCATCCCAATAACGGACATACTGATTTAAAAAATTTTGTTTGATATCGAATAAAAAGAGAATACCCGCCTCGCTTGTGGAGCCTTGTCCTACGCCTTGATAAGGACTATGGAGTCCATTCGTTGTACTTGATACACCGGCATAAGATCTTCCATACAAAGGCATGCCTACGACAATTTTTTCAGGGGGGAATCCTTGGTCTAAATAATATTTGACAGCGCTATCCACGTTGAATTGGGGGTTTCCTTCTTGTGTGGCATAAAGAGCGGCTTGGTGATTGGTAACTGCATCTTCTGATCCTTGCCAAGGACCATGAAAGTCATACCCCATCAAATTCAACCAGTCGAGATAATGATGGATTTCTGAGACTTCCATGTTTTGGTAATGGGTGGCTCCAGCAGGCGCCGCAATGGTCACTAAAAGCGGCGGATTGTGCGCTTTAGCCGCTTGATAGAGTTCCATTAAAAGCTGCGTAAAATTCTGCTTGTCTTCGGGACGTCCATTGTGATCAGCAAAACCGGGATATTCCCAATCAATATCGACGCCATCAAATTGATATTTCTCACAAAAAGCGATAATTTGCCGAATAAAATTTTGACGAGCCGTTGGATTAGCGGCCATCTGAGAAAAAGTGTCCGACAGAGTCCATCCACCTACGGAAATTAACGTTTTTAAAGAGGGATTTTGTTGTTTAAGTTCAACTAGTTGTAGAAAATTCCCCCAAAAAGGCTTTTCGCTGTTCCAATCGGTCCGATGGTCAATATCAGCCCAAGGATCAATCAACGCAATATTGCCTTGCGTGTCCACTTTTAGAAAAGCATAGTTAATATGAGTTAATAGATTGGTATTAACATCTTTAGGATAGAAGGCTGGATTGCGATACATCGACCAATTCGCGTAATAACCTACCACTTTATAGGGATCAGCTTGTACACTGAGGTTCACCATAAGAAAAAAAAGAACGAAATAAGTAAAAATAGATTTCTTCATATTAAACCTTATTATTTGGTGTGACTATTATAATGTTAAGATTTAATTATTAATTTTTAATTAATTTAAAGCTAATTAATCATCATAACGATGAGGTTTACCTTTTTTCTGTGTGACCGCTGAGACGCCCGGTTTAGCGGATTGTTTCAGGACAACACTCCAAAGCTGGTTCATTTTAGTTTGCTGTTCTGGAGTCAAGGGATAAACAACGATAAAATAATCATCATTGCTTTTGAAAGCAGCGTTGGTCCAATTAGCAGAGCCGTTGATGAGAATCGATTCATCAATATACGCAAACTTATGATGCAGCAACCCTTGTCCGGTGCTTAGAAAAACCGGAATTTTCGCTTTTTCGAGTAGGTTGACCACTTTTGCACTGGCTCCTTTGCCTGAATAGCGATCCAACACAGCCTCCACTTTAACACCTCGTTTAGCGGCTGCAATGAGCTCTTGGGTAAAATCGACACGTGTCCAAGTAAACATCGCCACTTGAATACTCTTTTTGGCTGATCGGAAAAGCTCAATCATGCGTTTGACAGCGTTGGGATCATCAGGCAAGACCCACAATTCTAAATTTTGGGTTCCAGCCATGGTTTCACGATGAAGAAGGGGAGAAACGCCTCCTTCTTCATCCATGCTTTTGGCACGGGCGGTCAAGGCTTGGGCGAGTGCCGGATTATGAATTCCTACGACAAGATTGCCGTGAATGTTGAGTGAGCTAGGCGTTAAATTCGCTGATCCTAAAATGACTTGTTGATTATCGATAATTAGAATTTTTTGATGCATGAGTCCATCGCCTAAGCGCTTGACAATGGTGGCGCGCGGCAAGTATTTGCCCAGCCCCATAGACGCTTTGGCGTCGCAGACAATGTAAACAGGAATCCCTTCTTCACTTTTTTTCTGCAAAGCTTGAATGATTGTATTGTCGGTTAACGCGTAAATCACCAACGTGATGGACTCTTTAGCACTGGCAATCGCTTGCTGGTATAAACGTGTCAGATCGTCATTTGTTTGATTAGAATATAATTCAAGCGGAGCATCGGAAGCAGGGAGTTTAGTCGATTGGGGTAAATGGACATTTTCAGCCAGCTGGTAAAGCGTCCAAAGAAGTAATAAAATGAGTCCTGTTACAGAAGATTTTTTGACTAGTTTAGGAAAAGGAAAGGGGGGTGAAGAACGCTTTTTTTTAGCCATTAGAGAAATTCCATAAGGGTTTTTTGTAAACTGGTATAACGTTGTTGCACATCATCTTTTTTAACGGCGATCGCCAACGCTTTTTTTGTTCCGACTAGGACCACGAGCTTTTTGCCGCGTGTAATGCCTGTATATAATAAATTGCGATGGAGGAGCATAAAATGACTGGTATGCACAGGCATCACGACACAAGGGCATTCGCTACCTTGGAATTTGTGAATGGAAATGGCATAAGCAAGGACAAGTTCATCGAGATCGCTATAGTCGTAAATGACTTCTCGTTCATCAAAATGAATCATCACTTGCTGCTCTTCTGAATCGATCGTTTGGATATAACCAATATCGCCATTAAACACTTCGCGTTTGTAATCATTGCGAATTTGCATCACTTTATCGCCTACTTGAAAGCGATGCCCACCACGCAATAGAGCTACATCTTTGGGATTGAGCATCTGCTGCAGCATTTGATTGAGGTTTTCGGTTCCAATGACGCCTTTTTTCATGGGAGCCAACACTTGAATGTCGCGTGTGGGATTAAATCCATAGCGATTGGGAAGCCGCTGTGCCACAAGCTTGATAATGGTGTTGAGCACTTCTTCATTCTCTTGGCATTCCATGAAAAAGAAATCGCTATCTTTGCCATTATAAAGTTGGGGGAAAATGCCTTTGTTAATGCGGTGTGCGTTGGTAATGATGTGTGAACCTGCCGCTTGACGAAAGATTTCATTTAAAGTTGTCACCGACAAACTTAAAGATGAAATCATGTCCTTCAGAACATTGCCTGGACCCACACTAGGCAATTGATTGATATCTCCTACAAAGATGACGCGTGCATGATCGGGTAAAGCTTTGAGCAAGCTATACATGAGGAAAGTATCAATCATGCTGGCTTCATCGACGATCATCAAGTCGCAATCCACAGGATTTTCACGGCTGCGTTTAAATCCCATTTTTTTGAAATCAAACTCTAATAAACTATGAATGGTGGAGGCTTTATGGTTGGTAATTTCGCTCATGCGCTTTGCAGCACGGCCTGTAGGCGCTGCTAAGCAAATTTTTTGGGTTAACTTACTGGTAATGGTTAAGATCGCATTAGTGATGGTGCTTTTACCGGTCCCTGGACCCCCAGTAATGATATGTAATTTGCCTGTGATAGCAGCAGCGACAGCTTTTTGTTGGTTAGGGGCTAATTCAATTTGCAATTGCTCTTGGACCCATACCAAGGCTTTTTCGACTTGCACAGGACGCAAGGTACTTGTCCCGCGTTTAAGGCGGCGTAATTCACGCGCAATGCCCATTTCAGCTAAAAAGAGAGGTTTAAGCCAGACGAAGCGGCGTTTGCCGTTTTCCTCGACTAATTCCTTCATTTCTATGCGGTCTTCTTGCTGCAAAGAATGGAGGCGCTCTTCAATTTGTGCTGCGGGGGCTTCTAATGTTTTTTCGACTTCAGGAATGAGTTCATCAGCCGGAAAACACACATGTCCATCGCTTGAAAGCTGAGAAAGCACATGCTCGATGCCGGCATCCAAACGTTGGGGTGATCCACTGCCGATGCCCATCTTTTGAGCAAGTGTATCAGCTGTTTTGAAACCGATGCCAAAGATGTCGCGTGCTAAGGCATAAGGATTCTCTTTCACTTTGGCCACACTTTGATCGCCATAAGTTTTAAAAATTTTCTGAGCAAAAGCAGGGCTGACGCCATACGTTTGCAAGAAAACCATCACTTCACGAATCGATTTTTGTTCTAGCCAGCAGGCTTTGATTTTATCGAGGCGTTTGGCTCCTAGACCGGGAATATCGAGTAATTGATCGGGCGAGCTTTCAATGACATTCAATGTATCGACACCAAAACGGTCGACGATGCGTCCTGCATATTTAGGACCAATGCCTTTGATTAAGCCGGATCCTAAGTATTTGCGAATGCCGACGAGATCGGCGGGAGCTTCCACACGAAAGTTGGTAATTTCGAATTGACGGCCATGAACGAGGTGGTTTTTCCATGCGCCAAAGCAGCGAACGGTTTCGCCGGGCTGAATACCTGGCATAACGCCCACGATACAAACAAGCTCTGAACGTTTGGCTTGTTTGAGTTGGGCAACTGTATAGCCATTTTCCGAATTGTGAAAAGTTAAGCGTTCAATGTAGCCGCAAATTTGTTCCATATAAATCTCTTGATTAGGAACTATCATAGCTGAAAATAGCTCCTAAAACAAGAAGATCTCTAAAAATTTCTGGTAAGATTAAGATTTTTCTATCGTGGGCTGTGTGATTTTCCTCATTTGAGAAGAATCGCTTGATGAAGCGGTGACAGAAAAAGGAAAAGAGGAGACAGCATTTGATAGAGGAGGAAGTGAAGTAGAAGGAGGTGTTGAAGAAGTATTGAAGTATGGAGGAGGAAAAACTTGATTTACATAAAATAAAATAACTCATAAAATTGTGTGCATTAGTTGATAAAAATTATTTCCTCTAACAGGTAGTTTTATGAATAATATTTTTGCTATTACACCTTATATTAATAATTACGCTTTTTTTAACGGGCAAATTTTAAAAAAATTTACTCCTTTAGAAAAGAAAGTGGGAGCTGTTGTTTTAGTCATCTTGGCAGGGATAACTGCTGTATATGCGTTGTATTGTTATTGGAAAGCATCGAAAGTGGTTCCTGAAGCCGCCCCTGTTTTGCCAAAAGAGCAAGAAAAGCAGACGAAAGAAGCGATAAAAGTTAAAGAAATTGAAAAAATTATTCACACAAAGAAGGCTAATGAAATAGAACCGGAAACTAAAAAAACGAAAACTGAAATTGCTCAGCAAATTCAAGCAGCTAAACCAGTAGAACAAAAAAATCCTGTTCCTGAAGATTTGAAGAATGAAGTGCAAGAATTATTAGAAACAGTTAATACTTGCTTAGAAAAGATGGCTAAATCTATTAATCAAGAATTTAAAGCAGAAAATGAATGGAATCATAGTATTTATGAATTGATGGAGCTTTCTAAGCGTATATGTGAAAAAATTGGCTCGGATCTAAGGGAGAGTTTACGGCTGTTAGAAAGTGAAGAGAAGCTTATTGAACTGCTACAACGTAAACAAAAAATTTTGCCAGGTTCCGTCAATCAAATAGAAAAACATAATGAAGTTAACAATGACTTCAATCTTACTCACGAACAAGTGAGTGCTTGTTGTCGTAAATTAGAGTTAAAATTAGAGACATATGCAGGTTTGTTGGCTTATTACGGAGCGTTATCATTAAAAAATAGAATAGCTTTTGTTGAAGCGTTCCAATCTGTATGTGGCAATAAGGGAGAGCATATCAGAGAAATTTGTGAAACATGGATTCAACAAGTCAACAAGATAAACCAAAAGAAAGAGAAAATCTATAATGATTATTTCACTCTTCTTGCGGATGTTCCACAAGACAATGTTATAAAACATCATATAGAACAGCATGATACAAGAGAAAAAAAATTTCTTGAGTTGCAACAGAAGATAAATGGAATGGTGGAAGCGTGGCAAGAAGTAGATAGTAAGATAGATAGAATTATGGAAGTAGGAGAACATATACTCAAATTTTACCAATCTTTAGACAAGCAAAAAGTATCAGACGCACCTCTATAGCAAATGAACGATCAATGGCGTCAACTTAAGTTTTTTAAAGTCGCTTGAACCGGCATGAATGGACCAAAATGGACCTGATGGACCTCATAGACCTGATGGACATAAAGTGTATGACGTACCGGAAATAGTTAAAGCCGGTTGTTAAAATGGATTTTACTCGTTTTGTCCATCAGGTCTATGAAAAACCAATAGGCCGCATTTGCGGCATGTCCCGCTGGCAACACTGCACCTCTGTCCTTAACGGCAACACCAATTACCTTTCCCCGCATT
>JASBUW010000116.1 GCA_030147755.1 Parachlamydiaceae bacterium | reverse complement strand
GAGTGCTACCGCACAAAGGGCAAACAGTCTTTTTATGTACACATGAACATATACTTTGTCGTTTTATCCTTTTGCGTAAGATGAGTGACTTAAGAGATTTTAGAAGAAGACGTCTTAAGGTGTGGAGTCAGCTGACGCAGCTGTTGAGCGGCCATATTGAGTTGTTGAATCGTTTGATAAAATTGGTGAATAGAATCAGCTGATTCGCGTGCTACAAAACTGAGTTGAGTGATCGCTTCATTGATTTGTTCTGCGCCTACAGATTGACCTTTCATCCCTTGATTAATCACTTCAAAATGACTAGTGAAGGTTTGAACCTGTTCAATAAGATGAGAAAGCTGGGTGATTACGTTTTGAATATGATTCACTTCTTGACGTATGCTTTGCGAGAAATCATCCACTTCCATGACACTAGAAGACACAGCATCCATCATTTCGTTAATGTTTTTTTCAATATCCCAGGTAGCATTCGTCGTTTGGTCGGATAAATGACGAATTTCTTTAGCTACCACGGCAAAACTGCGCCCATATTCACCTGCTTTTTCAGCTTCAATGGCAGCATTTAAAGAAATTAAATTGGTTTGATCTGCCACTCGCGTGATAAGGGTGATAACATCGGTGATATTATGCGCTTTTTCACTTAAGATGGCGAGCCTTGAAGCAATGCTTGAAGCAGATTCCACTAATTGTTGCATGATAGAAGCCATATTGGATAAAGACTCTTTTCCTGCAAAAGCAAGAGAAGACGCTTGTTCTGCTGTATGGCTAATGTCTTGCACGGTTTGGGCAAATTCTTTGGCTGAAGCGGAAATTTCATGCGCAGCCACTGCGATCTGACGCGTGGTGGTTTCTTGTTCAATAATGCTTTTTTCTTGATTTTGAGCGGCTGTAGACACTTGAAGAGCTGAATTACTGACAATAAGCCCTAATTGCTGTAAACGGCTAATAATAATCTCAAAGCTTTCTACCATGTGATTGAAAGCTTGCGCCACTTGATTAAATTCGTGGTGTGAGTGAAGAGTGGGTAAACGAAAATTAAGATCTCCGGCGGCTAAAATTTTAATTCCATTCACCAATTGATGAAATTGATAAAGCAAAGCTTCTAAATGCTGTGCCATCTGATTAAAAGCGATGCCAAGTGGCCTCATTTCATCTTCATGGGACATTGAAACTCGGCTTGTTGTTTGTCCATGGGTAAAATTTTCAATGGCAAAATGAATGTTTTTAATCTGTTGCAGCATGCGTTTATAAACATGCCAGTTCAGGTAAATCGCACTCAAAATAAAAGAAAGACTGATTCCTAGTACTAACCAAAAATAGAAAGTAAAGTGCCGTTTAAGAGAGAGTAAATCATCTTCAATTTCTGCATTTGTTTGACTCCATAGCTTAGATCCGAGAGAAGTCGCTTGAGATCCTAAAAAAACCACGTCTTCTATTGAAATCACGGGATCACGTGTGGATAAAATATCCTTTTGGATCGTAGAAAGTAACGTTTGGATAGCTTGAAGATAATCTTGATAAGTGGAAGCAATAGGTGTAATAAAGTCTTCTCCTAAGGATTTTTCATGATTTTCGGCTTTATAAAACTGATCTTGTAACTCTTGTACCCGAAATTCAATAAACTTAAGAGTCGCGGCCAAATGATCACGTTGATCGGCCATTTCGATATGTAAAGTCCGATCATTCAAATAATGACTCGCATTAAAAGAAGCTTGATAAATCATTTCTTGTAAATGAGGCAAATTAATGAGTGAAATAAAAGCCAAATGAAAGGGACCTTTTTTAGCATCCATAAACAAATGATAAAGCTCTCCTATCTGCTTGAAAGCCGCGCGTACATGATCCATGAGCTCTTCATGCTTAGGATTGGAAGCGTTTTCTTTGGCCTCTGTCCATGTATCTTGCAGCAAAGGAGTTGTTGTCTCTAATTCCGGAAAAGCAGGATTAGCCAATTGTTTTAGATACTGATCGATCAAGAGGTTTAGGTGTTGTAAATCTTGCTGATGCTCGTCTTCTTTAGCGTGTGAAGCTGCTAAGCGGTGGCGAGGAAAATAATCGGACAATTTTTGCAAAATTGTTTGCCGTTGCAATCCCATTAAACCGAGATTAATGAGTTTAATATCTGTCAAATAATTGGTAATAATAAAAAGCAATAAAGGCAAGAGACCAAGAATCAGTAATCCATTCCATAATAAAAGCTTATGAAAGTAAGTCGAAAAGCGTTTGCGCATTTAGGGGTCCTATGGCTGCTGGGATGAGCAAAAGATATAAATAAAGTGTTTGAAGAGAAAAATGCAAGCTTCTTGATAGATTGTTTTTGTTGATATTAATTTTATTATAATCTATATTATCTTTCTTGTTTATTAATAATGAGGATAGTTTTATGAATATTGTTTTTGGTGGCGCTGTTCGTTATTTTACAGGTATTAATATTAGATATTCGCCTTGTGGAAGAGAGCTTGGCTTTATGGGTCAGTTAGCTAGTTTACAAAGACAATCTCCTATATTAAAAGAGGTTGTTGAAATAGCGCTATCGATTTTTTTTGGGAGCACGATCTTGATGAGCATGGGCATATCTGATTTAATACTCAAGTACCAAGTGACAACAAATTTTTCGAATTTAACGAGTTATCTAGTAAATGAATTATTTTTTTTAACACTGAGAATTTTACCCATAATAATTGGTGTTTGGGCCTTAGCTAGCTTTTTCAAAGAAGAGGAATTACAAAGAGAAGAAAGAGATCTGGTTAACGACTTGGGTGGTCGATTTGTATTTGTTCAATTACCTGAGGTAGATGATATAGAAAATGAAAAAGATTTACGTCATTTAGAGCCTAGTGATGTACGCCACCAACCCATTACACGAGGTTGTTTGGCTGATGGACGCTTTTTTCTCGCTCTTCAGGTTCAAGAAAAACAGCCGCATCAGCAACAGCCTGTAATGACCGTTCTTTGTCAGACAGATTCTCTTTTGCCTTGGCGGAAACGTTGGACAGTATTAGGGCATCAAAAAAAGGTATTAGGGCGAGGCTGGTTTCATCTCCAATCATTGAATTTGAGACGTTTATTGAGAAGAGTACACCCTACGCATGAATTAGTATAAAGAAAATGAAAACCTAACAAGTTTTTTCTTATGAAAAAATATCTTTGGCGTTTCACATTAGTAGCATTCTTGATCTTGTCCTGTTATGGATTAGGCCGCCTCTACTTTCGGCTCACCGATGGTTTTACAGTTTCCAACATTACTTCAGACTTTGTTTATCAACCCCAATGGGAAGTGCGTCCGCTATTATCAGATGAACAGAATGAATTAGAAAAAGCTCTTCACCAGCCTTACCACTATCTAGGAAAGGGATGTCAAGCGTATGTCTTTGCTAGTGAAGATGGTCAATACGTCGTCAAGTTCTTTAAATATCAACGTTATCGCTTACAGCCTTGGTTGGCTTATTTTCCGCCTTTACCCGCTTTGGTGAAATATCGTCAAGAAAAACGCGAGAAAAAATGGAACAAGCTCGATGGTTTTGTGCGCAGTTGGAAAGTTGCTTTTGAGAATCTCAAAGAAGAGAGTGGGCTGCTCTTTGTTCATCTCAATAAGACGTCTCATCTTCAAAAACAACTGACCATTTACGATAAAATTAATCAACAGCACGTTGTGGATTTAGATCAAATGGAATTCTGTGTACAGCGTCGTGCGCAAATGTTGTGCGACACGCTGTTAACTTATCGTGCACAAGATAATTTGGCAGAAGCTCAGCAGCTCATTCATCGCTTGCTGAATTTGATTTTGTCAGAATATGCCAGAGGACTAGCTGACAATGATCATGCATTGATGCAAAATACAGGTGTTGTACAAGGAAAGCCTGTCCATATTGATGTGGGACAGTTTGTGTTCAATGAAGCAGTCAAAGAGCCTGTTGTTTTTCACCAAGAATTGTTCACCAAAACGTATAAATTTAAGTTGTGGTTACGCCAACACTATCCTGAGTTAGGGGAATATTTAGAAGAAGAGCTGCGTCAAATTATAGGTCCGACGTATTCCACTTTACAACCGAAATTTCGTGTCAGAAATAATTAATACATTTATTCAATGTATAGGTTTATAGGTTCACTGTGTACATAGACTGTTTGCCATTTGTGCGGTAGCACTCTAACTGCATTAGCCCAGACCGAGCGCGTTTAGCGCTCGTTCTGGGATTTAACGCACAATATATTGCACTGCGGTTAGCAGTGCTACACAGACTTTGAATAGTTGCACTGCTAACCGCAGTGCTCATGAAATGGCTTTTTTCCCAGAACGAGCGCTAAACGCGCTCGGTCTGGGCTAATTGCAGTTAGAGTGCTACCGCACAAATGGCAAACAGTCCATATACACAGTGAACCTATACTGCATAATTACGTATCGTCTTCATCTATGCCATCCACTTGTTCATCATCTATGTCATCATCTTGTTCTTCTTCTTTTTGCTCTGCATGTAACGCGTTTTGCATCAAGCGAAATAGCGGTCTTGCCATTTTCCCAAACTTAACAGGTGAAGTATTGGTCAAAAAAATCAAGCTGATGCGATCCGTTACTTGTCGAATAATTTGACTGCGATAACCAATGATTCCCCCATCTTTACTGTATTTCGTGATCCCATCCTGTTGCCTAATTTGCCATCCTAAACACCAACCACTAGGCTTGCCATTATTCAACAAAACAGGTGCCCACATGAGACGATACGTTTGCGGGCTTAATAACTCTTGTCTAGTTAAGGCTTGATCCCAACGCGCAAAATTGAGGATATTAGTCACAATACCTCCCGACCCCCACATTTGACGCCAGGGATGCTGATGATGCGCTAGTCGTATTTGATGGCCATGTGTTTTATAACCCACTGCTAAACCAGGAGGATAAAGTTGTTCCGGTAAACTTGTATGAACCATGCCTAAAGGTTTGAAAACACGTTCATGCATAAAATGTCCATATTTTTGCCCACTGACCACTTCAATGAGGCGTGATAAGACTTTGTAACCAAAGTTGTTGTACTTCGTCTGACTACCCGGCGCGAATTGAAAAGGACGCGCAGCAAGTTGATGCCATGTTTTCGACCAAGGGATATGCGGGCCTTGATGCTGCGGAATCCCACTTGTATGTGAAAGCAGTTGACGCACAGTCACAGGCCCCCACGATTCAGGCGCATCTCTAATATAACGTTTGATGGAATCATTGACATGGACTTTTCCCTCATCAACGAGAAGCATGATAGCAAAAGCGGTCAAGGCTTTAGAACAGGAGCCAATCCCAAATAAAGTTTCTACTGTCACAGGCGCACCATTTTCTAGATTAGCTTTGCCATATCCGCGTATATAAAATGGTTCTCCGTCCACCAAAACAGCTAATGCCAACCCAGGAATCCGTTGCTGTTGCATTTGCGTCTGTATCACATGATCAATTCGTTGTTTAAGCTGCGGATTGTCTAACTGGGCTTGAAGTAAGAAAGGTAAACACAGCCAGCTGAAGAATAACCACCATTCGCCACTCATTCCATCACCTCACCTATTATTTCTTTGCTTAAAAGAACAACACTTTTTAAAATAGGTCAAGAAAAGAAAGCTGCTTGAACTGGCAATGGACCTAATAAGACAGTTGCAAAATGATTTAATGTGAGATTCGCAGGACCATAACCGCTCTTTCAGAGCTCAACACTTGTGTGGGCCTAAACCCAAGCTGCCGTGCGCTTGAGGCGCACTCTAGCCTGGGTTTAGGCCCACACAAATGTTGAGCTCTGAAAGAGCGGTTATGGTCCTGCGTCGATTCAAGCATCTTTCTTGATAACTCAGAAGGTTCACACGTGTCTTACTGTCCCAAAAATTTAAAAATTTACCTGTCTAAAGGATTACTTCTTCTGATTTGCTTATCTTGTTTGACAAGTTGCGCATGGCCATACTTAAATGTCCAAACACAATACTTAAGCCATGAAAACCTTGCCAGTTATTATGTACGCACACCCGATCCTCAATCAAATCATCCTATTATTGGCCAACGCCTGTTAGTCCAATGGTCGCTAGATCCTCAAGATGTGACAGAAAACTTGCAGCTTTATCTCAAACTGCGTTTTTGTAATCACGAAGAACAAGAACTCACGTTCGTTGTCTGTAAAAGACGCGGAACCTATGTCTACGATCTTGTAGACCAAGAATATTGCCAAACAGGCGGACTGCTCACCTATAAAGTAGAATTGCGCCAAGGAGACTGCATTCTCACTTCATGGACCCATCCTCTATGGGCTAATCTCATTTCATTTGATTTTTCAAAATCTACCACCCCCTAAAGATTTATGTTCGAATTGATTGTCATTTTCATTTGCCTCATTTTTAATGCCTTGCTATCGGGTGCAGAAACAGCTTTTATCGCAGTCAGTCGTCCTACTTTACGAGAACTGATTAGACAAGGAAATGAAAAAGCAAAACTCCTTCTTTTCCTACGTGAAAATCCTGAAAGAACTTTATCTGTTGTGCAAGTGGGCATTACATTTGTAGGAGCTTTAGCAGCTGCGATCGGTGGCGCAGGCGCAGAAGAAAGCATTACTCCCTTACTTATCACGCATTTTGACCTACCTGAAACACTTGCTGAAATTATCTCCATGCTCATTGTTGTCTTACCTTTGACTTATGTGAGCGTGGTGTTTGGCGAATTAGTCCCTAAAACACTCGCTCTACGTAGACCTTTGGCTTTAGCTTCTCAATCAGCTCCTTGGTTGCATTTGACTAGTCGCATTTTAGATCCACTCGTGACTGTTTTTGAATGGTCCACTAAAAAAATTGTGCAGTTATTTCCCACTAAGCACACAGCACACGAAGAAACGCCGCATGGCGAATCGTCTATTGAATTAGATATTCTTTCTGCTCCCAATCGGCAATATGTGCTGAATATGGTCAAAATTGAAAAAACCACAGTTAAAGACATTTTAGTCAGTTGGCCGGAAGTTGTTTATGTGGACGATCATCAAACAATTGAACAAGTTGAAAGCCTCATCATTTCCTCTAGGCATACACGCTTACCCGTGATAAAAAGCCAAGAAGTGGCGGGAATTATTAATGCTAAAGAGCTCCTCGCCTTTCAAAGGACGGGTCAAACCGATTGGCTTTCTTTAATGCGGCCTCCTATTAAAATTCCTGAAGGGATGCCCATCTTGTCTGCTTTACAGATTATGCAACAAAGAAGAGCCCATCTAGCGATTGTTTACAGAGAAAATATAAAGGTAGGCATTGTCACCATGGAAGCCATCTTTGAGGAAATCATTGGAGATATTTATGATGAAGATGATGACGGCACATTGACACGCATCTTAACATCTATTCACTTCAAGAAACGTTAGACTTGAAGTGAATAAATTTAAATAAAAGAAGTCGATCTAATTGCCTACTCACCCATTCTTGCTATTTTAGTTAGAAGATCATCATCTACATCTTTACTGCCTTCACTTGAACGCTTCCCACTTACTCTCAATTTCGTCAGAAAATGATAATGGTTTTGGCTACGCAATAAATAGATAGGTTCTTCATCTTTTTCTTCATTATAAATTAAACTTGGAGGAGGCATCAGCATTCCATTTTGGATATAAGTTCCGGCTAAACGAGAATCATAATAGTCCATATCATAAATGTGGAGGGGTTGATTAATACCTAAAAATTTGAATAAGTCACTCATCACACCTAGTTCAAGATCACCGGCCCAAAATCCCGAACGGCCAAGATAAGCATGCTGCCTAATACGCATCGCTGTCTCTTGAATACGCTGTTGTTCATCTAAAGCACTCGAATACTCAGGTGTAATAAACGTTAAATAATCTTGAGAGTGAGCTTCAAAATAGTCAGCTACGGCATTTCTTAATTCTTCCACATTTGAATAAATCTCGGGTAACATTTTTGTTGTATGAAGAATCGAACTGTAAACGCAATCGCCATCTTTATGGACATCGTTAATAGAAAAATGCTTTCCTAATAATAGTTTAAATAATCTAATTTTGTCTTCCGGCTCAGAATAAGTCAGAATTTCTTTTAGTAAATCGGCAGACAAGTTCTTACTTATCACTTGACTTGCTAATTGATCCATTTTTGAATATTCTTTTGTCGCTACGGCTGAGCCTAGATTCTCTTCAGTTGGTGGAAGAAATGAATAATCAATAACGCACTTAGAAAAATCTGTTTCATTCATAGCGAATACTTCAGGAAATTGCTTTTTTAGGCGACGCATGAAGTCGCTTTGATCAATCAGTTGAGAAATGCTTTTGCATTGACTCGCATTCTCTCCTTTCAAATTAAAAATAATCTCTTTTAAGTTTTGAAATTTTTCTAATTCAAGCATCAAAGCAGCGATATAACGTTCATTGACTGACTGATTAAGGAACAAAAATGCCTGTAGTCTAGAAATATCTAGTGAATTTAATAAAGTTCTCATGGATTCTAAAGGAAAAAAACACGACCCTAGCGCTAGATTTGTAAAAGTAGGTGACGCATTAAAAATGGCTGCCACACTACTTATCACTTCCCCGCGCAGAGGTACTTTGTTAAAAACAAGCTTAGCAACACCTTGTATATGCATAGAATTCGCGATAGATTCTAATAAACACTTCAATGCCCGATCTGATACTTCTTGGCTAGATAATTCTATGACAAGCTCTTGATCTTGAATAGTCACAACCGAATTAGGTTTATTTAAGCCTACTAATAGGCGTTGCTGTAGCTCTCTATCATCAACAGGAGGGTTCTTTAATACCTCTTCTAATGGATCTGCTGATACACCACCTAAATTAAAAGAAAGAAGAGAAGCCTGTAACATTTGTGCCATTTGATCTCCGGGACGTGTTCCTAAAGGCAATGTAGATGTCGTAGAAGTAGAACTCTCACTGCGAGAATAAGAAGGCACATTCTGATATTGTCTAGGAGGAACATAAATTTTT
The DNA here is from genome assembly GCA_030147755.1 of Parachlamydiaceae bacterium. Lineage (GTDB taxonomy): Bacteria > Chlamydiota > Chlamydiia > Chlamydiales > Parachlamydiaceae > JASBUW01. The sequence goes on along the minus strand of JASBUW010000116.1, from coordinate 33,534 downwards.
CTCAAGATTTTTATGCCGGGAAACTCTTTAAAAAACTCTCGAAGATGTTCATACATCGCATCTGTTTCAGGTTTTCTATCCAAAACAATTTTAACATCTTTTAAGCTCAATAAGGCGGCTGCTGTCAATTCTTCCATAAATAAAGGATAAGCTTGATCATAGACGTTATTGCAAAGCACAATCTCCATGCCCTCTTGTAAATGCGGCAAAGCAGAAGAAAGAAACTCAAAACAGTGAATGCCACAATTTGAAAAATCTACCTTATTGAGCTGTTTTCCTGCTTCAAAAATACTTATAGCTCCCTCTGTAGAGAGGGGATTGCAAGACAAATTCAGTACACGCAGAACAGAAAGTCCGTGAAGTCCATAGCGGGACGGATCAATATCTTTTGAACTAGTAGCGGGAGGCCTTTGCGTTTGATTAACGACTGTTAAAATCCCTTGCTCCTGTTGAATCAACGCTTCTCTTATAAAATGTAAATTCGAAAAATTTAAACCACAGTTGACCAGATGTAATGCTCCCCCAATCATGCAGCCTTCAACCCATTTCTTCAATTCTTTGAGGAGGGCTTCATCCACTATTTGATGCCCCATTGCAAAATCTTCGGGAAAACGCACTTCTAACGGCACTGTCCGCGCCAAGAGATTGAGAAAACCAGCACTTAATTGGCAATTGTTGAGAAACAAGTGATTTTGCTGACGAGAAAATTTGATAAAATTTGTTAGTGATTGGACAAATGATTCATCAATAAGTTGTGAACGAATGCTTAACGTTTTAAAGTTTTGAAAAATGGGAGGTTGGCCCATAGGAATATCAATTTCATAAATAAATTTTTCCAAAGCTTCAGATGTAACGTGACAGGCTTCAAACACGACTCCTTGAGCCGCATAATCTCGGCGCAATTTAACAGCTAAAGCTTCTAAAGAGTGATTAGACTGTTTTCCTAAGAATTGAAAACAATGAAATTCAAAAGAAGTGACACCCACTCTATTTTCTGCACAAACTTCAATTAAAGTTTCTACAGCTGTCGCTGATTGTAAGGAAAGAGTAGCTTTTTGCCACTTGATAATCAAAAAAGGTCCTTTTTGCTCTATTTGAAGAGAACCATTCGCAATAAGTTGTTTCCAACATTCTTTCGCTTTTGTATGTTCAATCCATGCCGCAGAAAGCAGAGTTTCTTCTGTTGATTGTTGAGAAATAGAGTGAGTAACTGAATTTATTGAATGATTAAACGCAAGATTTACTGAACCCGTCATAAATTACCTCTTATTATTTTGTAAAATAGAAAACATTAAAAATATATGATAACTATATTTTTTTAAACAAAAATCAACATTATCAATCATTTTAATGTTTACTCAAAAAAATATGTTTATAAATTTTTATAAAAAATTTATACTTTAAGTGTATAATTATTTTTTAAGTGTATAATAAGAAAAAAAAAGAGGCAATTATGAACATAATAAATGATCCAACCTATCAATGGAGTTACAATTCCGATTTAAAGAACTTTGTTCGTAAAAAAAATAATGAAGAAACGATTTATACATTCGGTAAAGAATTGGGACAGGGAACTTTTGGAACTGTCTATGAGCTTATTCCAAATAGAGATGATAAAAAAATCAAAGCGGTGAAAGTTCCAAGAGGATGGGGTAATTTTGAAAATGAATATAATATCTCAAAAAATCTTCCCGGATCAGAGGGTCTACAGAAACCACCTAAAGCTTTTTTAAATCAAATGCTCGTTCTTCCAAAATACGACGGTGTTCTTTCAAAAATTCTTCCTAAATTGACCGTTTCTGAAAAATTAGAAGTCATGAAACAATTGATTAATGGCTTAGCTGTTCTTCATGACAAAGGTATTTCACATAATGATCTTATCAATCCAAATAACTTTATGTATCGTAAAACAAAAGACGGGAAAATGCACTACGCTATAATTGATTTTGGTAATATAAATTACGATTCATTTATAAATGATATCCATTCTTTAGGAATGAAAATACAAGATATCGTATTTCAAGATAGCGATAATTATATGACTAATTTCGAAATTCTTGAAGAAACTAGTGTCACTGAAAGAGGATTTCCACCTCCATTAACTAAAGTCATCAATTTTATGAATCATTATTGGGATTTGGCCGATGAATCATGGCCAGACTATACGATGGAAAGCGTTAAAAAAATCTTCTCCGAAATTGATGTCTAACTCAAAACACTGAAGTTTAGACAAGGGTGTCAACGTTTGAACCAGCATTCGATAGATTCAATGGGTCCATCAAATGCTGGTTCAAGCGACTTTAAAAAGCGACTCTCAAAGAATTGAATTTATGCGTTGTCCGTCAATAGAGTCAAATCTTCCATAGAAACAACCCTGACATCTTGAAGTTGATGTTGACTAAGATACGCTTTTACGCTTTCTACATGCTCTTTAGGAGTGGCAATATATTTAATTGTGCTTCCTAATTGCACCGGTTGATTTGAACGAAACTCTGATTTATTCGTCCTGAAAACAGTTGAATCATTAGTGATAAAAATTAAGGGAAAAGGATTGATCAGATACTGTTTACTCTCTTCGCTCAACTCTAAATTTTCGTCACCGCATAACATTTCCTCTAAAAGATCCAAATGTTGCCCTACCTTTTCTAAAAAAGGATCAATCTTTTGCCTGAGAGCGGGTAACCAAACAAGTGCTTTTTGAGGATTCTTGAGAGCCTGCATCTGCATGTCTTCTGTACGCGTGATATTATCAAAAATGGTCTTATACCGATCCATTTGAACGGAAATTTCCTTTTTCTTTTTACGCGCTTTTATCTCTTCAGCTGCTTCTGCTTGTGAAGACAATTGATAACCTTTTCCATTCAAAAAAGTATTTAATTTTTCTAAATGAGGGTCATTCTCTGGTAAACGTTCTTCTTTTAAATATTTTTCTAGCAAAAAGTGCTTAGCATCAAACTCATCGCTTTTTACAAAGTCTTCAAGCTGCTTGCGCAACGCAAATAACCCGCGATCACGCTCAAACTGATCCATAGTGGGCTGTTCGATTCCTTCTAAAGGTTTTATATATTTAGCCATAAATTCTGCTAACAGATAGGAGATTTGAATAGAAACGCGCGTTTGATGAAGATATTTTCTCACAGAATTCTGCTGTTCTGTATTCAGTATTTGTACTCCAAGTAACTTAGCGCGTGTAGCAAAAATTAAGCTAGTGGTCAGCCATGCCTGTTCTAAGTATTCAATCGTATTCACTTTTATCTGTTGCACAACTTTATCACTCATGATGTCATATTTTTCAGACGCTTTTGCATATCCTCTTTTTACCACAGACAAACTATAGGAATTGTCCTTTAACCGGCCAAAACAAACATCTCCTTCCACTAGCACGGAAGCCGTTCCCCCTAAAATGATTTCTCCCCCTAAAGGAGCTTTTTTCTGCTTTAGCATATCCCACAAGGAAACTAAGCTATGATTTGTTTGTGGAAGAGTCGTAAAGACAACGGATGAAGTTCCATGAATGTAGGCATTATTTTGACAATACTCCATCAAATCAATCAATTCTGGCTCCTCCACCAATCGATTCAATAATTCTACTTCTGAGATTTTCTTATCCCGTACCAAAGCTGTGATAAAGGGACGGGCGCGTCTCTCATTCTCTGCAGATAAGATAGGTTTTTCTTTTTGTTCAGGTTCAGGTAATGGTGTTGGCTTTGTGACTTCAGGCTTAACTTCTGGTCGCGAAAGAACAACGGTGACACTCCTCAGAGGAACAACCTCTCTAATATAAGGCGATTGATCTATCATTTTAGGAGCCATATGAAAAAGACGATATTTTCCAATTCTTTCGACAAGATCACTTTGATGATTTGCCCATCTTTCAAATGAATTTTGAACTTTTTTTAAGGCGGCTTGGTATTGAAAATCATAGCGTAAATGACAAAAAAAATGATCTTGCCATCCTTGTAGTTTTGCAATTGTTGTAATTAAATCGTTTATCTCACCCGGTTCTAAGGTTTTTGGTTGTTCTGATTGAGAAGTAAATGTTCTCCAAAGCTTTCCCACAACTTTTCCTGTATCTGTATAAATGCTGATTTCTCTTGTCACAGGGTCAACATGGATACTTTGTGTACTAAAATCTATCTCAGCGATTTGATTAATCAAATTTAAATAATCGTGCAAATTATTTACTTGAACCATAACTAACCCCTATAGATTATTTATCCACTAGAGGTTTATTTTATTTAAAATAATAATTATAAGTCAATATTAATTTAAATAATAAGCTTAATTAAAATATTTTTATTTATTAAAAAAGATTTAACTAGCATAAAGATGGTATCTTGGGATATTATTAGAAGCTATACAAATGATTCCAAAACTTATGTATAGATTAACTTTTTCAAAATCTACTAAACAATAGGAATTTAAGATGAAAAAATTAATTTTAACGACTGTTGCTTCTCTTACTTTATTGAGTTCACTTGAAGCGGCTCTTCCTCCCCTTTATCAAACGTCGGCGGAGATTAAAGCGATTATGATGGATCCACAACTAGGGCAAAAGCTCGAGTCAGGTGAAGTCATCACAAAAATTGAAAAAACTGGGAAAGGTTATGAAATTTTCACAAATCAACATCGCTTGCAAGTGGATGTGATTCACCAGCCGGCTGAACGCCCAGGACCGATTCCTTATGTACTAGAGTTTCAGGATCTGCAACCCTTGTCTAATCCTTAAGAACTTTCTCTCCTCTGTGCTCTCTGTGTCTCTGTGGTTATTTTATTATTTAACCACAGAGACACAGAGAGCACAGAGAAAAACATTTAGTTTTACTTTTCAATTGTCACTGTATAATCAAAGAGACGTAAAATGGCTCCTTGACCCCATAAACGATAATTCGAAGGAATAGTGGGCAAAAAGACTGCATCAGGTCCTAAAACACTAAAAGCATCTGTCACAAATTGAGCAGGAATCCCCAAAGGCAGATGCGGATCATTATAATAGAATCCCCCAAAGCCTAAATTAGGAATGACGCGATATAAATTGGCCTCCAACCGTGTTAAACCAATATTGGGGGTAGGCAAATTCTGCCGGCTGATACTCATTCTGGGCGCATATGCGTCTAATAACGTCACCAAAGCTATTCCTGTTTGTATTCCAATAGGATCTAAAAGTTGTTCAACGCCTCCATGATCAAAGACTTTATAGCTATCCGGATTTTTCAGAGGTCTCTTACACCCTCTTCGATTATAAACAAAGGCATTTTGCTCTGTTAAACGCACACCAAACTGCGTTAAACTAAAAACAGGACGCCCATCCAATTTCCATGTGACGATCCCTTTCTTACGATTATAGCAAATTTGAAAGGTATGTACGTCTTCTAAGGGATTAAGGCTGAGATCGCGTTTAAAAACAGGAATTAAATAGCCATAAGAGGCATAATTGCCAAAGAGGGCTTCTAACCTAGGAGACCTGTCTACAAACACATAAAAGATTTCATTGGTACACATCCAAGTGAAAGCCAAGTTTGAATAGGGATCTGCTCCCAACAAACAAAAATTCGCTAACCGAGGATCTGCTTGAGGATTCACCACAGCATTTCCAAAAGGATGACTGTTCACATTAAGCTGTTGGCCAGAACATACCCATGTGGTGCACAATTCTTCCCCGGTGAGCGGAGCTTCAGCAAAAACTGAAAAAGCAAAAAATTTGCGATGATCCAATGATCCGCCTATTATAGGGCCCGGCTCGAATAAGGGAGGAAGGCTCTTTGTGAAAAAGAATCCATTGCGAGGAGCAATCTGAAGTCCCCCTTCTGGCAAAATAGAACAACTAAAATCATCTCCTATGTCAATGGCAAAATCTCCTGTATATCCAAGAAGCGCACGGTCATCGATAATGCCGCAGCGAGTCATGTCTGCTTGGTAAAGAATGATTTTGTCTTTTGCTGAAAGAGAGGGGATTGTAGATAAGTAAAATATACCTATCAAAAAAATACCTACTAAACGAGACCATGCATTGCTCATGATTTTCCTTTTATTTTGAAAGAGATCTAATAAGCTTTAAGCTAGTGCTTAAGCTAGCTTAAAGCCTTTTTATTTTATTCTTCAATTGTCACTTTATAATCAAAGAGACGTAAGATCGCTCCTTGACCCCATAGGCGATAGATCGAAGGAATGGTGGGCAAGAAAACCGCATCAAGTCCTAACACATCAAATTGATTTGTCGTAAACTGTGCAGGAATTCCTGGTGGCAAATGCGGATAGTTATAGAACAATCCAATGATGCCTGCATCAGGAACAGAGCGAAATAAATGAGATTCTAAACGTGTTAACCCAATGTCTGCACCCGTAAAAGCGGGTCTGGTCAAACTTGTTCTGGGCGCATAAAAATCTAAAAAAGTCGTTAAAGCCATTCCGCTTTGCAAACCAACGGGATCAAGCAATGTATCTACTCCACCAAGATCAAAAACTTTAAAACTATCAGGATTTTGCAAGGATTTCTTATGCCCTCTTCTATTATAAACAAAAGCATTTTGTTCGGTTAAACGTACACCAATCTGATTAATGCTAAATACCGGTTTACCATCTAATTTCCAAGTGATTGTTCCTTGTTCACGATTATAAGCGGTTTGAAAAGTATGGATATCCTCTAATGGATTGAGACTAAGATCACGTTGATAAACAGGAATCAAATAGGTATACACCGCATAATTGCCAAATATACTTTCTAATCCTGGCCGCCTAGCAACAAAGATATAAAACGTTTCATTCGTACAAACCCAATGAAATGCCACGCCTAAAGTGGGCTCTGTACTTGTAAAACAGAAGCTGGCTAAACGCGGATCTGCATAAGGATCTGTAACGGCTCCATTAAAAGGATGGCTTTCTACATTGAGCTGCTGACCGGAACCCACCCAAGTCGTACAAAGTTCGCTTCCATTAATAGGGGCTTCCGCATAGATAGACTCGCTGAAAAACTTGAGATGATCAAATACACCGCCACTTGCAGGGCCGAAATCAAATAGGGGTGGAATACTTTTAGTAAAAAAGAAACCATTAAGAGGAGTAATTTGAATTCCTCCTCCTGGCAAAACAAAACAACTAAAATCATCGTCACCAGGTGAAAGGGCGAAATCTCCTGTGTATCCTAAAAAAGCCCGATCATCAATAATTCCACAACGCGTTAAATCGGCTTGATATAAAAGGATCGAAGATGAATGCGAAGAATGATGACACCAACGACGAGATCTCATCGCAGAAGTAAACAATTCTACTGAAGATAAATTGATTTTATTCTCTATTTGATCTAATAAATCTGCTTCTAAATCATCCGTATCATTTAACGTTATTTTTGCTTCTTGATATTCTTTTGCCACTAGGGAAAATGATGCTGATAAACAAAACGAGCCTATTAAAAAATTAAAAAACGCATTCCTTATTTGCCATTTCATTAGATTCCTCCTTTATAAAGATTGGGGATTTCAATCCGACTTTAGAAAGAGGATACACTAATGTCAAATATAATTTTTAAATTGTTCTCTGTGGCCATATCATAACCACAGAAAACTAAAAGAAAATGCATGAGGAGCGGCAAATACGAAAACAACCATCTTTAATTTTCAATGGTCACTGTATAATCAAAGAGACGTAAGCTCGCCCCTTGACCCCACAAGCGATAGTTTGAAGGAATAGTAGGTGCGAACACCCCATCGGGTCCTAGCACATCAAACGCATCTGTTGTAAACTGCGCAGGAATACCGGGTGGCAAATGCGGATAGTTATAGAAAAATCCCATAATTCCCGCATTGGGAACTGAGCGAAATAAATTGGCTTCTAAACGGGTTAATCCAATGTCAGTACCTGTGAAAGTCATTTGCCGAAGACTTGTTCTAGGTGCATAATAATCTAGCAAGGTTAAGAAAGACATTCCCCCTTGCAACCCAATCGGATCAAGCAGTGTGTCTATCCCACCATAATCAATGGTCTTAAAGCTGTCAGGATTTTGCAAAGGTTTTGCATGCCCTCTTTTGCTATAAACATATGCATTTTCTTCTGTTAAACGCATCCCAATTTGATTAATGCTAAAAACAGGTTTACCATCTAATTTCCATGTCACTGTTCCTTTTTGACGATTGTAACAAGTTTGAAAAGTATGGATATCCTCTAAGGGATTGATAGCAGAATTTCGATGATAAACAGGTATCAAATAGACATAAGCCGCATAATTTCCAAATAAAAATTCAAGCTCCGGCATTCTATTTACACGCGCATAAATGATTTCATTTGTACATACCCAGTCAAATGTAACACCTAGAGTAAGTTCTGCCGTCACAAAACAAACACTCGCTAAACGAGGATCCGCATTAGGATCAGTCACGGCTCCATTAAAAGGATGGCTTGCTACATTAAGCTGTTGACTAGAAGCTACCCAAGTCGTGCAAAGCTCTTCTCCCGTAATGGGAGCTTCAGCAAAGATAGAATAGCTTAAAAACTTGACGTGATCAGCGTCTCCTTCTATGACAGGCCCAGGAGCAAATAAAGGCGGAACGCTATTGGTGAAAAACACACCATTACGCGGCGTAATTTGGATCCCGCCTCCCGGCAAAACAAAGCAGCTAAAGTCATCCCCATTAAATGCAATAGCAAAATCTCCAGTATATCCTAAGAAAGCACGGTCATCAATAATTCCGCAGCGTGTTAAATCGGCTTGGTATAAAAGAATCGATGAGGCGTGTGAAGGACGATGGCAACGGCGTGATCTCATTTTAGAAGCAAGTAATTCCACTGAAGATAAATCGGCTTTATGCCAAGTGTGTTCTAATAAATCTGCATCCACGCTTTCTACCTTTACCTTTCGTCTTTCTTCTGCGATTAAAACGCATGTCGTCGATAAGCAAAATGTGCCTATTAAAAAAGTAAAAAGCGCATCTTTTATTTGTCGTTTCATTCAATTCCTCTTTTGTAAGGGTTAGTCATTTCAATCCCGACTTTAGAAAGAGGACAAACTAATGTCAAATATAATTTTAAAAGCGCTGTCAGTGATGATCAACTAACCAAAGAAAACTGAAGGAAAGGTAGGCTTAAGAGGTCATTTTGGAATGACTTCTTAAGCCAAGAGCGATGAGCTGTAATGATTAATCGTTTCTTTAAAGAGCGCGGATTAATGCAGCAAGCGTAGCAAATTGTTTTTCAACTGCTGTTAAACTTCCGTCTTGATTGATCAACATGCGTACATGTCTTATGCCTTTAGTATGTGAGATACAGCTAAGGCTATACGCATCAGAAGCTGTAGCAGAGTTGCGTATCAGATATTGCATTTGATCTTTTGGGAGATTTTTAAACAACTTCATTAAATGCCTTTCAGCTTTATTGGAGTCCATATCGCCTTTGTAATAGGCATTATTGATAATTTCTAATTCTCTTTTTTCAGCCGGAGAAAGTTGGTCAAAATGCGTATTGCCGTAGAATTGGATGTATTGACGTATGAATTTTTTGACCTCTTTGGGAATATAATCTTTGCTTACAAATTCTTTTAAAAGTTCTCTATTTTCTTCCTTGTCACAATACTCTTTTAAGCCAGAAGACTTCATTAAAGCATTAAAAAGACTCGCTTTAGTATGGAAAGCTCCTATTAAATTTGCCCAGTCTAAATAAACCATCATGTCATCAATGGATAAATGAGCGGGAACATTTTGACTGAAAACCATTTCCATGAAAAACTTAGTTTTTTCAGGAAAACCTTGAAAGGCCGGCACTACAGCTTCTATTCTTCCTTCTTTATTACGTGTGATCTTTTCTCCTAAAGCGTGAATACCTTCTTCTATAAGGGAGTCTTTGGTTAGCAAGAGTAAGAGTGAGTAATTGATAGACAGAACAGCTTTACCATCAACCATGATATCCATATCTTTATAGCTTTCTAATCTTTCTTTACATTTCTTAACAAAAGCCATTTCTGTCGAACAATCTTTAGGAGGTTTAGGAGCAACAAAAATTTTTTTTACTAAATTTGTATTATAATCAATAGAAATAGTGATTTTTTTGTTAAACAGACGTGTTGGATCTGTGCTAATTTCAACTTGCAAACCATCAGATAAATCATTTCTCTTTTGTAATAAGCTAATTTCACGCTCAGTAAGAGTAGCAAAAAAACTCACTTGTGTAAGATGTTGTGTGATGGCGTATTCAAGATGACGCGCAAATAAATCACCGATAATTTCGGTTAGGTGTTTGTCTGGCTGGTAATCAGGGTTCACATGATGAGTAGGAGGCTTTTCGGGTACTGGAAAAGATAGCTGTTTTAAAAGATTTGATTGTATGGGTCTTGTCATATATTTCCTCTCTTGTTTAAAGTAGTTTCGATTTTTAAATTAATTAAAAATCTAAATATTTTATTAAAAAATAGAAATTAAATTTATATTAATTTAATTTGATTGTCAACTTAAAAACATTCAAACAAATCTAAATCTACAAATTAATAACTCATCTTATACAAAAGACAAAAGGACAAACGACCTTAACGACAAGGTAAAAGGACAAAGTGGACAAAGTGATTCGTCCTTTTTGTCCTTTCACTTTGTCGTTAGGGTCGTTTGTGTCGTTTTGGTCGTTTGTCCTTTTGTCTTTGTAGCCTTTTAAGGGCTACAGAGAAGATAGACATGCTAAATAATGAGGAGGGCAAACACGAATGCAAACAAAGCAAACGATTCAATAATTCCAATTGCCGCAAAACACTTTCCATAGACGCCTGGTTGCTTTAAAGAGGCTTGAATACCTGTCGCACAGACTTTGCCTTGAAAAATGGAAGAAAATACAAATGCCATGCCGCAAAAAGTGCCAATCGCTATCGCCGATACAGGTGATAATGTTCCCGCTTGAATGGCTTTACTCATTTGCAACATCAATAGAAAACCATAAATCACTTGTGAAGAAGGAGCTGCTGCCATTCCAATAAACTTACCATGCCCTTCTTCCGTGCGACTCATCGCTGCATGCGAGGCAGACCCTGCAATCCAACACCCTACACAGCATCCCATACAACTCAGGCCCAATGCAATGGCAGGACCTACCATATTAAAATCCATCGTTCTCTCCTATGTTAATCTTTTTTTAGTAGCTTAAGTGGTTGAAATCGCTTACCACCGCCTTCGAAAGAATAATGGTACCATTCCAAAAAGTTAAGACGCAAGCCATGAATAATTCCGCTCATCGTTCCCAAAATAATATTGACAAAATGCGAAAAGAGAATTAACACCACTCCAATCGTTAAAGGTAATCCACTTGCTATTTCATTGATCGTCGATGCCACAATTACTCCTGCTAATCCTAAAGCATATAAACGCAAATAAGATAAAGTGTCTGCAAAGACTTGAACCAAAGCGAAGATTTCAAAAACGCCCACCCACCCATGTCGAATAATCGCCAATAACCACGCCACTCCAATCCCTGCAAAAATAAGCTCTAATCCAATGAAGCCTCCTTTGACTAAATCGATACCTCCTACATAGTTGAGAAGACTAGGTGTTTGAAGGTAATAAGGAAAATAAAGATAGGCTCCTATCAAAAACATCACCCACCCTATGTTGTGCCAATTTCGCTTGACATAACGTAACAAGGAAATAATCAAATGCACAACCCCAATAAATAAAGCGAGCTCAAACATGATATTGTCTGTGAGCTGATTCAAAATGACATATCCTTTATCAGGCATCTGAGTAGGACGATAACTCACAAACTCATGCACATCTTTGACATTTAATAGCTCCGGATATTTCTCAACCCATGCTTGTTGTGTCGCATCATGATGCGTAAAATGATAAAGCGCTTTCTTTTCTGCTAACCATTGAACTAAAGAAAATTTGCGCAAGGGATTATCTAATCCAATTTCTAACCCAAAGAAGGAGGTCATCAGCACTCCCCACACCACGCACGCTGCACTTAAGAAAGTAAATAAATCTAAAACACGCTTCTTTAAGCCTTGCAAATGGGGAAATTTATAACGCAAAAATAAGGCAATCGCTAAATAAATAAGTCCATATCCTGCATCTCCAATAATAAAAGCAAAGAATAAGGCAAATCCCCACAACACCCACATAGAGGGATCTTTATCCGTATGGGAAGGAGTATCATAAATATGCACCAAATCTTCCCCTAAACGTCCCACTCCTTGATTTTCTAAGTAAGTGGGAATCACATCTGTGGGTTCAATCGCAATTTCATCACTATAGATATCTAAATGATCAATAACGTTATCTAATTCCTGTAGTTTATTACTCGGTACCCATCCTTCTACCGCAAATAAAGTTCCTTCCATCGCTTCCTGGACATATGTTTCGGTATGATACAAATGGTAAAGGTTGAGTTTGTCAATCAAAGCATGATGCAAAAAATCATTGTATTTCGCATATGTTTTAAGTTCATGTTCAATGTGGTGATGTTCTTTATGTGCGGCCTTAAAACGTTTGTTGAGATCTCCTAAAGAACGATCAAACTTCATTTCAATCATTTTTTCATACATAACTGCTTCATCATTCACAGCCATATAGTAGTCAAGACCATGCTCAGAAGTGATAAAAATGAGTTCTTTAGGCTCCGGTTCATCTTGAAACAAGTTAGGACGAGCTGTAAAAAATTGAATTTTACAAGCTCCCTCTCTCTCAATATACGCAATATCTTCTAAAGAAAAATCACCAAAAACACGAATGCGCGCCATTTCGATGTTCAACACGCGTAATTCTTCTAACAATTTTTCATTTTGTTCATGTAACTGCAGAATAGAATGGATGATTTCATCGGCATTCAAATTACCAAAATATTCTTCTTGCTCACGAGGGGGTAAACTACGCAAAATCTTAAGGGCGTGAAGCAAGTGCTGCACATCTTGAGGAAGATCTTGACGTCCGCTCGCATGCGGATCAATAAAATGAATGACGCCTTGCTCTTGTGCTCGTCTAAAAAATTGATCTTTATCTTCTGCAAGACCAATAAATAAAATTTTTTTTACTTCTTCACGCATCAGCCCTCTCCTTCACTTGCTGACGTTGTGGCCCATCCCGCCTCTCGATTCGCTTGTATTTTCGTTTTAGCCACTTTTGCGCGCGAAACAGCAGCCAGCTGTTGGTCACCTAAGAAAACTTTAATGATGCGGATATTTTCAGCTGCGCGAGGAATTAAAATTTTTTCAAATAAATTGACCCGAATAGAAACTTCACGCCATTCTTTTTCCAGTGCTTGCAACTGCTCATGGACGACTTTAATATGCTCGCGTAGCTCTGCCAAAACACGTAAATCGACAATAGCGGCATCTACCCAAGGTGCCGTTTCGAACAAACTATAGGTGAAGTCCTCGAATTCGGATCCTTCATAATAGGGCACTTCCACGCCCGCAATATTCTCATAACGTTTGATGACGCGCTTAATTTTGACAGCTTGTAAAGGATCAATCGTTGTTTTAGTCGCCAATAAACCACTGAATGTTTCCGCTTGCTGCCATTTTTCTTGGCGTATTTTTTCAAGACGTTGGATTTCTTGGCGTACTTCTTGCACGACGGCTTGCAACATCGCTTTTTTGAGTTGCAGAGTAGGTAAATACTTCTCCAACTGCGCTAAGCGTGTTTGTTGATTGCGTAATTCGTTTTTCGTGAGTTTGATCTCTGCCAAAATAATCCCTCTTTCTTGTTCTCTCTGTGCTCTCTGTGCTCTCTGTGGTTTTTATTATTTAACCACAGAGTACACAGAGAGCACAGAGAAGAGATTTAACTCGTCTGCACTGCTTGCGCGACTTTAGGCCAGTACTTATTCACTACACTTTGCTTAATTCCCACTTCATCCGGCTGAAAGCACTCTGCCAACGTTTGCCACCCTAAATCCAAGGCTTGCTCAAGCGTGTAGTTCACTTCCAAATTCATCATGCGCTCTTCAAAAAGATGCGAATAGGTCAATAATTTTTCATCCCAACGGGATAACTTAAATCCCATCGCTTGTCTTTCACGTGCTTTCTTGGATTCCGCATACAAACGAATCATCGCATTAGCTAAATCGCCATGATCTTCGCGCGTGACTTTTCCAATGACGAGTTGCTTCAAACGCGATAACGATCCAAAAGGATCAATCCGTCCTTCATGCAAGTAAAATTGTCCTTCTGTAATATAACCTGTGTTGTCCGGTACCGGATGCGTTACATCATCTCCCGGCATCGTGGTGACCCCAATAATGGTAATCGATCCACTCCCTTCAATTAGCACGGCTTTTTCATAGCGTGAAGCTAAATCCGAGTAAAGAGATCCTGGATACCCCCGGTTAGAAGGCACTTGATCCATCGTAATGGCAATCTCTTTAATGGCATCTGCAAAAGAGGTCATATCCGTCAACAGCACCAAAACAGTTTTGCCTTCTGTCGCAAAGCGCTCTGCGCATGCTAATGCCATATCAGGCACTAACAAACATTCTACTGCAGGATCTGTCGCGCGATGAATGAACATCACGGTTTTATTCATCGTACCTGCTTGCTCCGCATTGTCAATAAAGGCTTGGTATTCTTTAAAAGTAAGTCCCATCCCTCCAATGATAACAACATCCGCATCTGTTTGATTCGCAATGCGCATCAATAAGGCATTGTAGGGCTCTCCTGCTACAGAAAAAATGGGGATTTTTTGAGATTTGACTAAGCAATTAAACACGTCAATCATAGGAATATTGGTACGTACGATCTCTCGCGGAACCACACGTTTTACAGGATTAAACGAATTCGCTGCAATATTGACATTCTCTCCTATAACTGCCGGTCCCCCATCAATGGGTTCGCCCACCCCATTTAAACGCCTGCCTAAAAGGGTTTCTCCAAAAGTCGCTTGCATCTGGCGATTTAAAAAAGTGACGCGATCTCCGGTAGAAATTCCTCTCGTGCTTTGAAATACCTGTAAGGTCACTTGATCCCCCTCGATCCGCAAAACAGAGGCATACACGCTACGGCCATTCTTAAGATCGACGCGCGCCAATTCATTTAATCCCACGCCTTTAGCCGTGACGGAGATTAAGTTTCCACGCATTGTATTGATTTTATCATACGTAATTTTCATGTTTCATCGCTCTCTTTGAGTAAGACAACCTCTTATGCTTCTTCTTGCGCTTTATGGATCGCTTCTTCAATTTGCGTGATCGCTCTGCGATAAGGCTCAGATTGAAAAGGCATCGTATTCAAGTTTTTAAGTTGATTCTGCAGCCCTAAGAAAAATTGGCGCGCTTCATCATGCGTCTGAAATTTAAAAGGGGTATCAAAAATACGACTAATGAGCTGAAATAGAGGAATTTGTCGCTTAAGCGGACAATAAGCATCTTCTTTATCAAACGCATTTTGCTGCAAATAACTAAAGTCATAAAGCTCAGCTTTTAGGTAGATGATCAAATCGCGCAACGCGATGCCTTCTTCTCCCACTACTTCCATGCGCTTCCCAATTTCATTCCCTTGGTACAAGATCTTTCGCGCTTTCTTGACCTTCTCTCCCCAGTCTTCTACCTGTTGGCTGAGTTCTTGCGCCACAGCATCAATATATTTTGACCAAGAAATTAAAGGATCAATCGCAGGATAGCGTCGCGAATCAGAACGTGAACGAGATAATCCTAAGAAGGCTCCAACTACAGAGAGGGTTGCTTGCGTGACGGGCTCTTCGAAATTTCCTCCCGCTGGTGAAACAGCGCCTCCAATCGTAATGGATCCCGGTTTGCCATGGCGTAATGCAATGACTCCTGAGCGTTCATAGAATTCAGCAATACGCGACGCTAAATAAGCCGGAAACGCCTCTTCGCCCGGAATTTCCTCCAAACGCCCGGACATCTCACGCAAGGCTTGCGCCCAACGCGAAGTGGAATCCGCCAACACCAAGACATCAAGTCCCATCTGACGATAATATTCAGCGATGGTAATGCCCATGTAAATCGAAGATTCCCGCGCCGCGACCGGCATCGAAGAGGTATTGCAAATGATGACCGTGCGCTTCAGCAAAGTTTCGCCGGTATGTGGATCTATCAAATGCGGAAATTCACGCAACACTTCGACGACTTCCCCTGCACGCTCCCCGCACGCAACAAACACGACAATGTCAACGGATGCATATTTGGAGAGATGATGTTGTAAAACTGTTTTGCCTGCTCCAAAAGGACCCGGTGTACAAAATGTGCCGCCTTTCATTAAGGGAAATTGGGTATCAATAATGCGTTCTCCCGTATCCATCATTTTGGTAGGCTTAATCTTTTCACCTTGTACCAGCGCATTTTTGATAGGCCATTTTTGTACCATCGTAAAAGCATGTTCTTCTCCAAATTCATCCTTCGCTTTTGCCACGACGGTTTCAATTGTATAAGAACCGGGAGCAATGACCCACGTCAGCGTATAAGTCCCATAATGAGAAAAAGGAATCATAATGCGATGTTGAAAACGCCCTTCTAAAGTGGTTCCAATGGTATCTCCACGTTTTAGCACCTCCCCTACTTTAGCAACAGGATCAAAATCCCAATGGCGCTTGCGATCTAAAGGAGTGATATAAAGTCCCCTCGGCAAAAAGTAACCTGCTATATCAGCAACATTAACCAAAGGATTTTGCAGTCCATCATAAATAGAAGTCAGAAGACCGGGACCTAATTCCGCTTCTAATAAATCGCCTGTAAAAGAGACCGGACTAAATAATTTCACGCCACGCGTATCTTCAAATACCTGAATTTTGGCTTCATTTCCTGCTATTTCGAGCACTTCTGCTTTGAGTTGCACGTCATCTGTATGGACAAGCGCCACTTCACCTTGGCGAATATTACCCTCAAACTCCACTTGCAAAAGATTACCAAAAGCTTTGATCACTTTTCCTCTTGGTCGAGTTTGTTCCGGGGATTCAATCGTGTGCTGCATAATTATGTTTCCTTCACAATAGTACCAATAATTTGACTGCCCTTCTCTCGATCTAACTCAAACCATTTTTCTACAAGAAGTAGCTGTGTCAGATAAGCTAAAATGCGTTCAATCGAAAAAGTATCTGCCATATCGACAAAGTTTTCAATCGTCTCAAAACGATAGACATCGAGTGCTTTTTGCAAGGCTAAAGGATCGTCCCCATACTTTTCGAATAAAACTTTTAAATCTTTATATTTTTCCGGGGGCTCATACACATCCGCATCTTTTTGCGCGAGCAATTGCGCGATTAAATCTTCTTCAGGATCTTCATACTGCAATTCCACACTTAAATCACGCTTTAATTTCTTCGCGCGAAAGGCGGTCATCACTAAGCGCATCTCACGTTCAAATTGCATATAGCGCTTTAAAAAAGGATCCTTCAAATTTTCCGTGCTTTGAAAAAATTTAGCTAATAAAAAGGGAAAATGATGCAGCCGGTCCGACAATCCTTGATGCGTATCTAAGAAGTCATAAACATAGCTCGGTAACCCCGCTCGATTGATTAACGCCTCTTCAAAATCGATCGCTGTCAGTTCTCCTCGTGGATCTAACTCTTCTCCTAACCAAAAGGAACGTAAATTTAAAATATCAAAAAAACGTCGAACCACTACTGTTTTTTCGTAATCTTTATGCGTCAAATTATCATGCAATAACGTCTCTAACTGAAAAAAATTGATTTCAGGCGGGGTATCAAATGACAAAGGAGGAAGTAAAGTTCCAAGAAAATAATACTTTGCCATCCGCCCTCTTAACCAAAAATCATTTTACGGAAATCTTTACGCATGTAGTTGGCCAATAGCTCTTTGATTGCCTGATCGCTTAAATCGAGGGTCATCCTTTTACCATGTATCTTCACTTGCGCGCCACCTGCAAAAGGTCCTACTTCTAATGTTTTTCCTTTCAAACGTTTACGCACATTATCCAACAAGAGCGCATTGACATCGTCAACCGATACCATCTTGGGAATCACTGCGGACACATCGGTAGTTAAACCTTCTTTTTCAATGGCTTTCACTACACCATTAATGAGATTCGCAATTGTTTGCGGATCCCCTAATTGCTTATCGAGCAGCACTTGTAAATCCTCGTTAAAGAGTTTGTGCTCAATTTCTTGCCGCAACCCTTCTATCGTCTGCTTGGCAGCTTGTTGGAGAGCAGAATGAAAAACATTGCGCTCTTGCTCAATTTGCATACGTGCTTGTTTTAAAAGCTGCTCCGCATGGCGCTCGGCTTCGCCCTTAATTTCTTCGGCTCTTTCACGTGCGGCATTTAAAATTTGCTGCGCTTCTTGTTTAGCAGGCTCTAACGTCTCGTGACGCAACTTATCGCAAATTTTTTGAATTTTATCTTGACCTTTTTCCAATGATCTCATGGGACTTTACTCAGGAAAGGGTTATTGAAAATGGATACGTGTTAATAGATGGGATTATATGTGAGAAAAAAAGTAATTTCAAGCCTTATTGTCATGATTAAATTTTAAAACTGCTTAGGGCGTGTTCTCAAATTTCTAGTGAAATGTTTTATTTTATTCTAATTTCCCTAAAATTAAAGATTGAAATAATAAACAAAACCCTTTACAATTAACCTATTCTTAAATAAACTTTTAATAAAACAAAACATGTTATAATAGATTAAGGAGTCTTATGGAAGTCGAAAGCATACCTCAAGCTATCATTGGGACGATTTTTATGGCTGGGGGATCTTATGTTTATGCGAACGTAGCTCAGGTCTCAAGCTTACATACAGGATTAATTGTTGTTATTGCAGATTTAGTAGATACTATCTTTTACCTCATCGCTCAACAAAACAGAAGAGAATCAGACAAACTAGCCGCTTATATTTTTACAAACCAAATCATGAGCGGAATCGCAATTATTACTTTATATTACTTTGAAATCATTGCTGAATTGGGCGCCTGCCTTTTAGTAGGGGCCTCGCTCTACAATTATTATGGAAAAGTCTGCGCCTTGCAAGAAATCCGAGAGGCTGAGCAAAAAGCTCATTAGGTATAAGTTCACTATGTAAATAGACTGTTTGCCATTTGTGCGGTAGCACTATCACTGCATTAGCCCAGACCGAGCGCGTTTAACGCTCGTTCTGGGAAAAAAGCCATTTCATGAGCACTGCGGTTAGCAGTGCAACTATTCAGAGGCCGTGTAGCACTGCTAACCGCAGTGCAATATATTGTGCGTTAAATCCCAGACCGAGCGCTAAACGCGCTCGGTCTGGGCTAATGCAGTTAGAGTGCTACCGCACAAATGGCAAACAGTCTATGTACACAGTGAACCTATACCTCATTAGCTTTCATAAAGAATGCAATTTTAAAACATGTTAAAAGCTCACAAAATTGACGTTATATACCAATGACCTCAAAAATTGCTTCCCATCTTAAGAACTTCTCCTTATATTCTTAAAACATCTCCATTTTAATACAAGGATGTCAAACATCATGCGTAAGCTTTTTCATGTTTTCCTATTTGGTGGATTTTGCCTATTAACGCCGCTTCACGCGCAAACTTTTAGTCCTCTTTTGAAGGATCAAACAAAAGCCTCTGCACAAAAAAGCCAAGAAGAAGAAGTTATCCTTTTTACACCACCTTCTGGATGGCATTTAGCGGACACTTCATCTTTCAATCTTCCGCATGTCAAAGTCATGGTTGTGGGAAAAGGACCTTCACACCTGCCGCCTTCTATGAATCTTAGCATGGAACCTTATAAAGGCTCTCTTAAACAATATCTTAGAACTGTTAAGAATATGAATGCCGCCAAAGGTGACGAATGGAAAGACTTAGGGACTATTCGCACAGAAGCCGGCAATGCCAGTTTGTCGCAAGTCGATACAAAAACGCAATGGGGAACCATGCGTCTGATGCAAGTGATTTTATTGAAGAATCAAAACATTTATATTTTGACAGCTTCAGCTCTTAAAGATGAATTTTCCTTGTTTTATAAAGATTTTTTTGCTGCTATGCGCTCTTTAAGAGTAGCAAAAGACGTTTTTGAAGCCATCATCGATCAAGATCAGCGCAAGCAAATAAAAGCTGCTGCAGATAAAGTTCAAAGCCAATGGCAAACGATGCTCGCTGAAAAACAACAAGAAAGCCCGGATCTTGCTCTAGCAGAAATAAAACAGAATATTTTTCATAGCGAGCAATTTCAAAATACGGTATGGAAACCTTTTACCGAGATGATTGATCAGAAATATAATAATCAAGGACCTGAATGGCAGTCGCTTGTCATACAGAAAATGGAAGATCAATTGTTAAATATGAACCCTTAAGAAAAGAATAACACTAAATGAACGCTTCTCAATGCGAAGGAGGATCAGCATGTCCGTTTATAGGAAAATGACAACTTTAATTCTTATTTTAGCTTTTTGCATAAGCTCTTCTACACATAAACTAGAAGCTATTACTTATGTCACAGATACAGGCGGATATGCTTACGATGAGGCCCGCGCTGCTACAAACTTAGCTCCAGCCATTGCTTTAGCTACAGTTGCCATTGTAGGTATTATCGCCATTGCAGTGCAAAATTCTCATGATCACGGCTCTTCTAGCCATTATGGCTCTTCTGCCCATTATGGTACTTATTCCGGTGGTTATTCTGGTGGTTATAGCGACTACTCCTATGGCTATTAGAAGGAGCTTCTTTGACTATGCAATTCTCCATACAAAGGGCATTTTTTGCTCTTTGTTTATGTTGTTTATCAGCCTGTTCTTTTTCATCCTGTCGTCAGTGGGAAATACAAGAAATTCTCACCAAAACCCCTTGTTTTAATGCAGGACGCTTAACTTTAAATCCTGATTCTGATTGCTCTTATCTTGGACTTGAAATCACACGCAATCGTTCAGGTATTCGTTGTTATCTCAATGTGCTTTTTTTACAAGCAGCTCCTTCTCCTGATGATCCTAATCGTACACGCATCGAAATCTTATTCGAAGATCAAGAACCGTGGATTGTTTATCCCTATTTATTGAGTGGCGGACAACGCTTACTTTTACCGGGCGACTGCGCAGATGTTCTCATTCAAGCTCTTTTAGACGATCGCTCTTTTACGATTAAAATTGGCAGAGTCAACTTATCAGTGATTCCCACTCATTTTGAAGCTGTTTATTCACGCCTTTTAGCTCTTGATATCGAAGAAGACGTTCCTTGCGAAGATCAGCTTTGATAAAAAAGTTGCTTAAATTTAACGCTTTCCTCCATAAGGAAAAATTAGTCTCTTGAAACTTGAGATTGATGACATCTCCTTTCTCTGTGCTCTCTGTGTGCTCTGTGGTTATTTTATGAATTACCACAGAGTACACAGAGAGCGCAGAGAAAGGAGAATTTGAGTTATATTCACTAGCAACCACAAGCGGAGGATACACTATGCATACATTACGCAAATTGACTTTATTAACGCTTTTCTTTGCTCTTGTCACGACTTCTATTCAAGCGCAAGAAGAAGACTATTCTCCTTATTCCTATGAAAATCAAGATGACAACTACGGCACAGCCTACCAACAAAGTCAACGTGCAGCTCATTGGTCCGTTTATATCCCTCTGACAGCCTTTGTAGTCGCTGCCATTGTCTTTGCATTAGCAGATAATCATCACACCAAAACGCATTCTTCTTCCGGAACAAGCGGTCACTACGGAAGTCGATCTTATTATTCTTCTTACCGCAACTATGATGGATTAGGAAGTTTGGGAAGCGTCAGTAATTTCGGTAATTATAGCTATTAATCACCTCAAAAGCTTGTGATTAAATAGGATACATAAATTTAAATCTGCCTTTACAGCAGGTTTAAAGCTGGATTATTCTCCACCAAATTTTAGATGTGCATTAAAATTTAAGTCTCACATCAAAAATTTATTGCGAGAAATTTTGCTTTTAGTCCATAAGTGAGATGTAAAGCTTTAGAGTCTCTTTTCTTACTATGATGACGATAAAATTATGGGAAAAGATGGACCTCAACGTGACACGTATCAAAAGGAATTAAATATGAAGAATTTGAGAAATTTAATAGCCCTAACGACAGTTATGGCTTTATGTGCTGGACAAGTTCAAGGACAAGAACCAGAGTATGTAGATGACAGCAGCGCTGCTTACTATGACAGTGGAAGAGCTTCTTATATGTCAGCTCTTTTACCAATCGGTGCGCTCGTTGTCGCTGCTATCATCATCGCGACAACTAATCGCCATCACCATCACCATAGTAGTACTGATACGACAACTACAGGCCACTTTGGTAGCCGTAGTTCAAGTAGCTTTAGCTATTAATTAGCGTTAAGTAAAAGGGCATGTAAATGCCCTTTTACTCTCTCTTCAACGTTTTCCTTCCCAACTCAATTTCAATTCATAAAGTAAGTTTTCTATAGATTCAAAGTACTGATCGACAAAAAGAAATTGCTGACGCAATTGTTGCCCTTCTTGATTTTTCGTTAACAACGTAAAGATAAACTGACCAAATAAATAACGATATTCTAACAATTGTTGACGAAATTTTTGAATCGTTTCATCCAAGAAGGGATCTTGTGATTTATCCTTCACAGTACGTTGTAGACTAGCCAGAAAGTCTTGCAAATACGTTTTCATATCATTCATATCTAACTCAATTTCATGCACATGTGCATACGTATCTTCTTTGTCTACCCATTCTTCAATCTGATCAAATAAGTGGTTAAAGCGATCTAAACGAAAAGCATGAGCGGGATCTTCCCGATAATCAGATAACCCTTGATGCAAGCGATAAATTTGATGGAATAAGGGAAATTCATGCAGCACATGATATTTCCAGTCCTCACGCATGGCTTTCGCCAAGGAATCTTCTACATAATGAATAGTAGACATATGAGGACTTCCGACTTCATCACAGGCTTTCAGCTGATCTAAAAGCTGTTCGACGCGACTACGCATCATAGAATGCGAAATCAAAGGCTGTCCCATTTCATGTAATAACTTGTCAATTTCTTGTCGTGCAACATATTCGCGATGTTGCTGATCAATAGGATCTCTCGCTAAGGATTCTAAGAATTGATTAAAATGCTCATCCCATTCTTCTGCCGAATAAACTAAATTAAGTAATTTATGCGCCTTGGCAGGCTCCGGACCCACAATCCATTCTGTGAAGCCCCAACGCGAACGTATGTAAGGATTCGCATCATTTTTAAGCATAAACAAACGATAACGACTCATCGTATGCTTCAATTGCTGTAATTCATGCTGATAGTCTTGTATTTTTCCTTTGAGTTTATCCAAGGCTTCTTGAAAATTTTCCTCTTGATGATTCAACGATTTCCACTCTAAACTGCTATTGAAGAAGGCATACTTAATTTCGCGATAATAATGGCGAAAAAGCTTGATCACACTATCTACACTCGTTAGATTCTTGAGCGCACGTGCTGTTTCCAGCGCCACCTCTTTCTTAGGATGCCGATTCATTTCTAACAATTTTAGTAAGCGAAAAACATCGACATAGAGATTTTGATCATAGACATCTAAAAGAGCTAAGATAGGATAATTCTTCATCTCATGCAGTTTATCTTCTACCTTGGTACTCAATTGCATATATTCATGATAACGTTGATTAAATTCCTCATAACGTGTTTTCAAAAAGGATTCGCTTTTTTGCAAATTACGCAACAAATCAGGATCCAACCATCCGCGCCAGGTTTCTTTCCATTCCTGCCACGTTTTCTTTTTTCCCTGGCATTTTTGACAAAAGTCCTTAACAGGCTTCTCTAAACGCCGAACTGCCCATATTAAATCATCCATACGATGAATCAATATATCCTTAATGGCTTGCACAACATGTGAAATAGAAACATGCCAACGATCAATAGGCACTTGCTTGGTTTGTTGAAAAAGTTCAGTGACACTACCTTCTAAAACTTCTACATAATCCCACAACACCTGATTCATCCCTTTCGCAACACGCTTTCCTTCTGCAGGTGTCAGCTGAGCGGGCATATTCTTAAGAATATGACGCACCTTCTTGCTAAAGATTTCTACAGCTTCTGATAACTTAATCGTTCCACCCGTGGACGGCAAACTCGGTGTGAAAGCTTCCATTTCATTAAGTTCAGACGGCAGCATGTTGAGAATTTGATGGGCTAAACGAGTCTCTTTTTCCTGTAGATAGCGCTCTAACTGTTCCGTGATCTTACGATCTAAATTAACAATCCCCTGAAAATCAATGGGTCGCCAACTCATAGGCACTCCTCTGGAGATTAACTCTCTTTTCCTATTCTAATTTTATTTTAACAAAATTCATGTTTTATATAAAATATTTGAAAAAAATATAAAAACTCATCTCCAACTTGTTTAAAACCAATAATTTAAAACAGAAAGATTTAATTAGTAGCTCATATTAAATGAGTTACATATTTTAAAAAGCTATTGCGACTGAGTGAATAACCTGTTATGATAGTAATAGAGGATATATGTATTTAACTTATTTTATTTAAAAGGATTAGGTTTTCTTTTATGCAAAAAGGCCATCTTCTTCAATTTTATTGCCATCAGTGTCAGGGACCTATACAATTTTCTGTTTTCGAGCTGGAAAAAAGAGAAGAAGGAGTAGCTTGTCCTCATTGTGGATTGGTCTATGATTTTAGCGAAGAAACGCTAAAGCGTCAGTTGCGCAAATTTGAGAGTTTATGTCAGCAAATTCATTTATCGGAAGAAATCTTGTCAAACACGTCTGTGGGTATTTATATAGGAGACCGAGAGATTAAAGTTCCTTATAAGCTACTTTTAACGCGTTTAAACTCGACTTTGGATTTAATGATTGGGGATCGCCCTTTAACGATTACTTTTCGTATTGAACCTACCATGGATCTTCCTTCTTTAGAGAGTTATTCCAAAACTTTTTAAAAAATGAAGATTTATTCCTGGCAAAAAGAACAACCAATCCCTAGACTCTGGTTTTCTAACCTTTTATTCGAACAGGAGTTTATAGTATGAGTAAACTTGAAAAATTGAGACAAATGACCACAATTGTGGCAGATACAGGCGATATAGAGTCGATAAAAAAATATCGTCCTCAAGATGCAACGACTAATCCCTCGCTCATTTTAGCAGCGATTGATAATCCTGCTTATCGCCATTTGGTAGATGATGCTGTCGAGCATTCACAAAAATATGGAACTTCTTCGCATGAAAAAGCCTGTTTATTAATTGACCAACTTTTTGTGAATTTTGGCGTTGAGATCTTAAAAATCGTTCCAGGCCGTGTGTCGACAGAGGTAGATGCGCGTCTCTCTTTTGATGTAGAGGGTAGCATCCACAAAGCCCAAACCTTGATTAAAATGTATGAAGACCGCGGATTTAGCCGTGAGCGTATTCTCATTAAATTAGCATCGACCTGGGAAGGAGGATTGGCGGCTAAGGAACTGGAGAAAATGGGTATTCATTGCAATATGACGCTTCTCTTTAGTTTACCGCAAGCGATTCACTGTGCAGAGTCGAATGCCACCTTAATTTCGCCTTTTGTGGGACGTATTCTCGATTGGTATAAAGCGCATGAAAAGAGGGATTTTCCTGCAGCAGAAGACCCCGGAGTCCTATCTGTGAAGCAGATTTACGATTACTTCAAAAAGTTTGGATATAAAACACAAGTGATGGGAGCCAGCTTCCGCAGCAAGGAAGAAGTGTTAGAGCTTGCGGGATGCGATCTCTTGACAATTGGACCTCAATTCTTAGAAGAGTTGAGTCATGAAGAAGGAGATGTTCCGCGCAAGTTGGATCCGGAAAAGGCAAAACAAGCAGATATCAAGCAAATACATTTAGATGAAAAAACATTTCGCTTGATGTTCAATGATAACGCGATGGCAGTTGAAAAGTTGGCGGAAGGAATCCGCAGTTTCACCAAAGCCTCTAAGCAGCTGGAAGAAAGACTGCACTGTTCCTGTGAAGCAAGCTAGAGCATGATGCTTTTTCTGTGTCTTTCTCTGTGCCTCTGTGTGCTCTGTGGTAAATTAAAAAATCACCACAGAGAGCACAGAGAACACAGAGAAAAAACAATCTTATTTCTTCATGCGATACTCTTAAGAATCAGTCGTACACAATCGTATAAGGCTGTTTGTTATTTTGTTCTGCTAATTCTTTGTAATAAGAAACCTCTTGAATTTCTTGTTCCAATTTTTCCCCTTCATTCAATTGAGAAATAAATCGACGATTTTGCAAAGCAGGTTCATACGAAGGATCTATTTCCAAAGCCTTATCTAGACATTCTAGAGCCTGTTTTTTATTTCCAAGAGCGGCATAAGCTAAAGCGATATTCCCATAGGACTGGACGTGAGCTGGATTAATCGAGAGAACTTGTTGAAATAAAATAATAGCCTCATCATGCTTTCCTTCTTGTGAGCAGGTGAAAGCTTGATTGAAGCATTTTTCCGCTTGGCAATACTGCTCTAAAGTTAATCCTTCTACTTGGCAAACCAACTTTTCAAACTGCTTGAGTTCTTGTTGAGCTATTTGGCCTAACTCTGAGTGTTTACCTTCAAGTTCAATGACTTTCTTTAAGCAAGTCACAGCTGCGGAAGGTTGAGCTTGTCCTAGGTAAACAAGTCCTAAATTCAAATGTGCTTCTGAGAAAAAGGGGAAAATTTGAATAGCTCGCTCAAAGTATGGAATAGCCTCAGCACTTTTATCTTCAGTTGCTAAGCAAACGCCCTGTAAATAATTCACCATATGATTAGCGGGATAAAGCTGACACAAGCGCTTAGCAGTCATTTTCGCTTTTTGCAGGCGACCATTTTCAACATCGGCAAGAGCTGCAACGCACTCTTCTTCGATCTCTGGATTTATCTCAACTATAAAATCGGGTTCTTTTACAAGAGATTGCTGGGCTAAGGCTGTTTCTTTTTGATCATTTAATAAGCAGCATTTTTTGTATTTTTTCCCGCTCCCGCACGGGCAAGAAGCGTTTCTTTCTACCTTCATTCATTCCTCCTTGGAATAACGTCAAACGATAAATTCCAAGGTAGCATTGTTGGCTATTTGTCTTCTAGATCTTATTAAGAGATGGACAGCAGTGGACCCATCATTGATCTCACGTGTAAAAAAGTGCATCATGCCCATTAGTTAAAATAGTGTGCTCGTTTTGTCCATCAGGTCTATGAGGTCCACCAGGTCCATTTGGTCCATCAAATGCCGGTATAAGCGACTTTAAAAAGCTTAACCACAACATTTTTAGCAAACAGACGAGCCATAACTGAAAATGGACAAAAAAAATCGCTAGCTCAGTGCAACCAAGCTAGCGACGAACAAAGAGTGATTAGGGAGCTAAATTACGGCCGCCCCCCTATTACAACACCAGCAACAGGTAGAGGTATATTAGCACCAACTGACCTGAATTCATGATGAAGTTTTGTAATTAATTCTTTATAATGTGTCGCTTGTTTGTCCAATTCTTTAATTTTCTTTGCTGTAATGTCTTTCAGTACGAGTTGATGTTTGCCTTCATTTGGGTCAGCTAGCATTCCAGCTTCAGCTCCGCTCTTTAATCTTTCAAGGCGTTCCACTAATGCGTCTAAATCTTTTTGACCTTTCTCTAAGCGGATTAGTTTACTATTAAACACATCGCGCTTAGCTTGATACTGAGCTTCATCTGCTTCAAGATCACGTTCTTCATCTGCTTTATCGCTAAGCATTTTTTTGAATGTTTGAAGAGCACTATATTGTTTAATGCGCTCATCTTGAGCAATTAGCGCAGCTCGAATCGCAGCATTATGCAGACTCGCATCTCCGGCAAGTGCTGCATCTCTCTGATCATCTGCTATAGCTATTAAAGCATCTATTTGGTTTTTTTCATCTTGGGTTAAATCTTGCTTCACTGCTTTCAAATTTTCCAATTTCTGTTTGACACTAAGCTGTTGTCCTCGAATATCTGCTCGCAATTCTGGAGTAATAGGTTCTGCATTTCTATTATCTGGAGGATTAAGAGCATCCTCAATTCCCTTTATTCCTTTTTCTATATTAACCTTTACAAGTTTATTCCAACTCTTTATATTTTTTCTTCTTCTTGTCAATTCTAAAAATTTAGTTTGATTGTTTTCCCATTTCAGATTGTCAGGTTCCGTTTGAGAAAGAGTCTCTGTTAAAAACTCTTCGTATTCCGGTGTATTTTTAGACCTAAATCCCAAATAGCTACTCTTCTTGAAAGTAGCTTCAAGTGCTTCTAATTCTGCTTGTTTTTTCTGCACTTCATCTTCAAGCCGTATCAAGTTGACATCCAAATCCTTGTTGATAAAGTGTGCATAGTCTTGAGAATCCTCAATTTTATACTCAGCATGTTGTAAAGCTTCATCTTTTGTTCTATATACACTTTTACCGGACACAAATCGTACTTTTTTCAAATCGACATTTTTTGTGCGTTTAATTTTACGCTTATCAGCAGCAGTTGTATCAAGAGGATCGCGCACATAAAGTGTATTGGCCCTTACCGCCTTAGACCGTAATTCCAATTTAATTGGGGCTCCGCCTGGAGCCACAGGAATTGTAGTCGATATAGATTTTAAAGCTTTTAAACCTGTCTGTGGATCTCTAGACAATGAAAAAGTAAAGTCATGTTGTCCAACTAAATCAGCGTTATTACCCGCATTATATCCTCCTAAACGACCACTGCTATTCTGTTCTGCCAATTGAATAAGTGTATCCTTGTATTTTGAAGCAAGAAAAGGAACATCTTCAGCCTTAACAAAAGTTTTAATATAGATATCGCGTTCAACTGTCACCTGTACAGCTTGAGGAGGAATACTATTATCAAGTACTACCCTATCCTTTCCCTGAGCATCTTTACGAGTAAGGGTAATTGTATAAGTCGCTTTAATTTTATAACGAATTTCATCTGAGCCGGTGGGTGTATAAACTTCAATCTTATAGCTACCATCTGGATCCCTCGCTAGGTGCGACGTAGTCTTAGTGCTTACCAAAGGATCATTAGGAATAAGACCCTTTAAACTGTTCATCGCTTGCTGAAGAACTCCCGCCGTAGACCGGGGATCATTA
Source organism: Parachlamydiaceae bacterium (assembly GCA_030147755.1). Classification (GTDB taxonomy): domain Bacteria; phylum Chlamydiota; class Chlamydiia; order Chlamydiales; family Parachlamydiaceae; genus JASBUW01. The sequence goes on along the minus strand of JASBUW010000116.1, from coordinate 4,603 downwards.
GCTTGTGGTACTGCTGCTGCAGCCTGTATTGGTTGCACTTGCGCAGCACCTATAGGAGCTGGAGCTGCCGCTGCACCACCTGCACCTGCTAGTCTTGCTTGTCTTGCTGCTTCATCTCTTGCTGCATGCTGAGCTCGAGCATTAGCTCGCTGAGCATGATCTGCAGCAATTCTTCTTTTTGCTGGATTTCTTCTTCTATTCCTCAGTGGCTCCTCTTGTTCTACACGTATAACTAGACCTGGATCTGGATCCAGAGGTGGAGGTGGAGGGTCATCTTCTAGAGCTGGAGGACCTCCATTATTTTGATTAACCTGAATGTCTTCTCCAAATAATGCTGCTATCCCCATATCTTCATCTTCTTCATTTTTTATATCACCATTATCAGCATGAGGAAGAGGTGGATCTTCTACCCGACTTTTGTCTTCTATCTTTTCTAATGCTTTAGCTACAGCGGATAAATCTGCTGCTATGTTAGATTCTTTTTCCTCTGGTGTATTTGTACCAGTACCAACACTTAATGGTGTTCCTGAAGTAGATTGTTCGGTAGAACTTATTGTTTTCTCAGAGGATGAATCCAAATTATCTAAATCGCTTTCTTCCTCTTCTTCAATCACTTTGTCTTCTTCTTTAGTTACTTCCCCTTTTTCATCCAATTTTTTCTTTGGAACAGGAGACTGCTTATCAACTCTGCTGTCTAATAAATTTAAGTTCTGACTATTTCGAAGAGATGTAGACCTTTCTATTTCTCGGTCAGTTTCCCGTGGTATTGTTGGTAGCGTTGATAAACTAGCTGATTTAATTCTTGGAACTGGAGCTAACACATGCTCACTAACTGTAGATGTGACCTTTTTAACATTATTTGTTTCATACGAAGAATTGTCGCTACTCTGAACGTTATTACTTGTATCAACAGTCATATTAAAACCTATAAAAAAAATTATTAAAAAACACCAACAAATTACTTAATTTTATTATACAATAAGCAACAACTTATGTAAAGTTAAAAAATTGAAAGTAAAATTTTAAGAAATATATCTAAAACAAGAAATTTATTGCTTGCTAGAAAATCTCCTAAAAAATACACTTTTGTTAAGTTTTTATTAAGTTTATAGGGAGGTAAACATATGGGCAGTCCAGTAGAGCTTGCACCAATAAATTCAGAAAGATTGAATAATTATTGTAATTTATCACAGAAAGCAAGTAAAAACCTTCAGCATTTGCTTCCCTTTAATCAGGAAAATATATTACAGAACCCTAACATTTTAAAAGAGAAGCAAATCGAAGATATTTTAAAAAATCCTTTAAGCGAATTAAGAATAAGTAAGGATTCTAGCTACCTTCCCAACCGTTACTGCCATATGGGTACAAGTAGAAAATCATATGTAGATACTGTTATTAAACTACAAGACGCTTCACAAGAAAATATTCTGCGAGAAAAAAGAAATGTGTATTATCGTTACCAATCTGCTCATTACCGACTTTTATCAGCTGAAATTCATAGAGCTTGTGTAAATAACCCTTCAAAACCATTAGCAGCTCGAGAAAAATCTCAAAAAAATGAAGAAGGCTACATTAAGCTTGCTCGGGAAGAAAGCCTGGAAGCGAAGAATATTGATCCTTTACACCCCCTATCCTACTACATAGACTGCCTTATTCTTGAATATAAAGGCGTGGATTGCACAGACATGGCCCAAGTCGAAGAATATGTGCGTCTTTTAAGACGTTGCGTGGCTTTAGATCCTCAAGCTGCAGATATTCAAGAGAATCTCGATGAAGTTAAAGAATTCCTTCAGAATAGATGGTCAGCACTAGAAACAGAAGGAACAATAGATGCTGCTACCCGTAATACTTGGCAACAAAAACTCAATTCTATTTTGACAAGTGATCCTCTTAAAGACCTATTTAGAAGTAAGCCAGAACTCTTCAACCTTGCCAGATTGACAACTCATAAAGCTTTCTTTGATCAACATCCAGAACTAAAAAGTAAGCAAGCGTTTGTCGCTCGTTATCCCGAGTGTGCGCAGGAATTAGGCGTAGAACTGTCTAAACCTGCTCAAGCTGCAACAGCTCCTGCCTCAGGCAAAGAGAATGTTCCTTCTCAAAAAGAAACAGTCGTCGTAAAAGTAGATGAAAAATGGAAAGATCTTCTAACACAGCAATTTACTGGTATTCGGATCAAAAAGCCAGATGGCAGCTTTCAATATTTTGATGCTAACGTAAATCTTGCACCTTTAACCCACTCAGAATCTAATTTCTTACAAGGACAAATGCAACAGTTAATCGCTCAAAAGAGCTAGTTAAAGAATATAATAGACACTATGGACAAACCAATTTCATGTCCATATTGTCTATTAGGTCCATCAGGTCCATATTGTCCACCCCAATCTTTTTATAATCTCTCATTATAATCTCTAAATAATCTCTAAATCTCTATAACCTATAATCTCTAAGTAATCGTTCACTGTATGCATAAAAAGACTGTTTGCCATTTGTGCGGTAGCACTATAACTGCATTAGCCCAGACCGAGCGCGTTTAGCGCTCGTTCTGGGATTTAACATAACAATATTGCACTGCGGTTAGCAGTGCCACAAAGACACCGATATAGTTGCACTGCTAACCGCAGTGCTATGAAATGGTTCTTTTTCCCAGAACGAGCGCTAAGCGCGCTCGGTCTGGGCTAATGCAGTTATAGTGCTACCGCACAAATGGCAAACAGTCTTTTTACGCACACAGTGAACGATTACATCTCTAAGCCTCTCAAATTCAGTTTTATACAATCAAACAATAATAATTTCAACAAATTAAATTAAAATTTAAAAATCTTCGATTTTTATATCAAATTAAAATTATACATATGTTATAATAAAATTTAGAATTAATAATCTTGAGGTTTTTATGCATATTGAATTTAATGATCAATATAAAGGTCAAAATATCAATTCTTATAACAATTTAAAAACAGCTATCAATCAAATTGATAAATTACTTTCTATTTTAGAAGAAGGTCAAGTACTATATCTAGGTAAAAAAACTTTTGCTATAGCAAACAATGAACACACATTAAATTTAAAAATTGCAGATAAAACTACAATGAAAGAAAAAATTGATAAAATCACTTTAGATAAACGTTTTATTACCTTACAAAAAGCTCTTGAAATCCATGCGTTTATACAAGAAATGTCTACTAACAAAGCACAGCAGGAACTAGAAGACCAATTCGAAGAAGACAAAGAATTAGATGGCAAAGAATTAAATGACTTACATTCAAATAAACAAAATTCAAATTTAGCTAAATCAAATGAAGTTGAAACTCACGATCACTCTTCCCCTACAGGAGAATCACAAAAATCACATGAACTTAATCCAGCCCCTCATTCAACCCCTGCAAACTTAGCCTCTCCAAATGTTATCATCAAAGCAGATGCTAAATGGCAAAATATGCTTGCACAGCACCAATTCACTCAGATTCAGATTAAGCATACAAATGGACAAACACAAGTTTTCGATGCAAATATTAAAATTCAAACCTTAACTGCTCAAGAATCTGCTGAGTTACAGCAAAGGGTCCATACGTTAATTGAAATGGCTCAGGCTTATCAAAAGCAAAACCAAGAAAAACATAAAACAGATGAAACAAAAATCACATTTTCCGCTAGAGAACTTCCTAGAGTAGACAACGTCGTCATGCAAAAAACAGCGGACTCAGATAACACACCCCTAGATGATCTTCTCAAAAAAAATAAAAATATCTTGAATAATTTGATTATTAAAACTATGGAACAAGCAGAAGAAGATCAACGAAAGCTAGAAGCCGAAGCAAAAAGAAAAAAAGACTTGCAAGATCTGATTGTAAAAGAAGATATAGAACACTCAGAAATAAAATCTCAATCTATTAAATCAGATATTGTTGCGAATCTAATCTCAAACTCTAACATTCAAAAATGGCTAGCAGCTTAAAGTAAGTCACATTGTTGCATCAATCCAAGACTAAAAGATGTGGACATGGTGGACAACGTGAGACAATTGCAAAAGTATTTCGCATGTTATACAGCGATTCTTTGGAAGTCAATCGTACCTGAGATCAAAAAGAATCTATTCTAGAACGCTCAAAACACTCAAAAATTCGTGTTTTTGTGGAAAGAAGGACCTTATTGCATAAAAAAAATTATATTAATAGTCGTGATTAGCAAAATTGTTATCGTAGCTTTTTCTTAGCCTATATTTTTGCTTCAAATTTGCGTCGTACACTCCATATGACTGCTAAACTAGCATAAAATACACCGATTAACAATAAGCTATTACTTGGCATATCTATTAACCATAGCAAAACAAAGTATACGGCTAATATAACTATCAAAATGATTTGCCACAATTTAGTATAGGCTAAGGAAAATTTAAAGGTTAGCCCACCAACTATTATGCCTAAACATAAAGCAATAAAATATTCCATATCTATAACCATTCTATAATTTATGGACAAATATCCACTCATTAATTCTTGCTTCAATGATACTTAAGTCAACAAGTTTTAGCTTGTTTCTAGTAGATGTATCTCCACAAGCGTAAATTTCCGAGGAACTCTCGGTATATAATTGTTATTCA
>JASBUW010000108.1 GCA_030147755.1 Parachlamydiaceae bacterium | reverse complement strand
TGTCGTTTGTCGTTAAGGTCTTTTCTGTCGTTATGGTCGTTTGTCGTTTTGCAGATGAGTAAGTCTACACCACAAATATTCCAGTATTTGCTTCTAATGCTTCATTTATGCTAACATAGAGAGATCACCAGGGGTGCCAATAGTTGGCTGAAAAAACGATCTTGTTTAACCCTTAATACCTGATCTAGGTTGTACTAGCGTAGGGAGCGTGAGAAGAAACGACTTTTTCATACACAGTCGTCTTTTACTCCTGGTGTTTATTCAGAACAGAGGAGCAAACATGACGATCCATTCCACGCGTTTATCCAAATGGAGCATGCTATTAGGCAATCTATTTGAGCATTATGATACCGCTTTGTTTAGTTTGCTCTCTCCTTTCTTGGCTCCTCTATTTTTTGCTCATCAAGACCCTTTAACTGCTCTTATCTTCACTTATGCTATTATCCCCTTAGGCATGTTAGCACGACCATTAGGTTCTCTTGTTTTTGGTTATCTAGGAGATCATTGGGGACGCAAAGAAGCCTTGATTTTCTCATTGGTAGGCATGACGTTAGCCACAGCATGCATGGGTTTGATGCCTACCTATCATCAAGCGGGGTTTTTAGCTCCTCTTCTCCTTTTCTGTGGACGTATCTGTCAAAATTTCTTTGCAGCCGGTGAAGTGGCAGGAGGAGCCATCTACCTCATTGAAAATAGCCCAAATCATTCTTCTGATCTCACAAGCAGCTTTTATGGTGCTTCGACAATCGCAGGCATTTTACTCGCTTCTCTAGGCGTTTCTCTCTTATGCTTTTTTGGCAGTGTGCAGGAACATTGGCGTTTGCTCTATTTTTTAGGTTGTTTAACCATTTTGTTTGCTTGTTTCCTCAGAATAAATGGTTCCGTTTATATACAAAAATCTCTCCCACAATCTGCGTTTAAAACTACTCTACAGACTTGTTGGAAAATGAGAAGAGTCATTTTAACGATTGCTATTGCATCAGGATTTTCTTACGCTTCTTATACCTTACCTTTAGTTTTACTCAATAGCTTAGCTCCTCTCGTTTCAAACACTACCCAAGCCGACATGATGCAAGTTAACACGCTTCTATTGGTACTCGATTTTCTTTTACTTCCTTTCTTTGGTTTTTTAGCTCATCATTTTTCGCGCGAAAAAATGATGATGTTAGCGAGTCTATTAGCTGTTGTGACAGGCATTCCTCTATTCTGGTCATTGCCAGGAGCCTCATTTTGGCTAATTGTTGCTGTACGTATTTGTTTGGTTGTCATTGGGGTTTGGTTTTCTGCTCCTTTTTACGCTTGGTCTCAACAATTAGTGCCGGCTACTTCTCGTTATACCGTCATTTCGCTTGGATATGCCTTAGGCACTCAACTTTTAGGCAGCCCGACTGCCGCTATTTCGCTGTGGTTATTCCAGCAAACTCATGCTGTTATCACAGTGGCTTGGTATTGGATGCTACTGGGATGTCTCTCTAGCTATTTAATTGCGAAACAAAAATCCTATACTCACCCTTATGACTTATCTGAAAACTGTCTAATGATTGAAAGAAGTCTAATCTAAAAAGAAATTGACGTGGCTTTAAAAGTGTTATATTTATGAGCAAGTACAATTTAATCTATCATAATGAGCGTTTCATGCTTTTTGAGTAGGCCGCACCCTTTTGATCTGATGTTTGTAGATAAAAAAGAAAAAATTTTTATTTCAATTAAAATAAGGAGCATTATATGTATATTGTTAAAAAAGCACTTTTTACTTTTTTCACAATGAGTTTTTGTTCTTGTTTTTCTATAGCCTCTGCTCAATCTCTAAGTGAACCTGATTTGAATGGCACAGCCGTCATGCTCACACAAGAAAACATCAAAATGGGAGCCTTATGGGAAGAACTTTTTCAATATTATCATGACCTTATTGTTTTAGGTTTTAGTAATCAAACAAGCCCTGCTTATAGCCTGAAAATAGGCATTCTATCAACAATAGGAGGAAATATTCTCAAACAAATTACGGCCGATTTCAATCCAACCATTGGTCAACCACTTCTTAATTTTTATCTAGCGGGTAATAACTTTTTGTCAACAATGCCTTCTGTTACATTAGCTCAATGGCTAGCTACAATACCTCCTCTCGTCACCACTCTTGTGATGTTTTCTAATGAACCCCATAACATGCAAGTTCAGCAAAGTCTTACTAATATGTTAACAATTTTAGTTAATGCTGTTAATAATCAACTACAGGGATATACCAATACCAGTACCAATGCTAATGATGTTGCTGCTGCTATTACTTCTTGGGAATATAATACTAATTTAGCTAACAACCATGCCAAGCAAATAGGTCATTATTTATCGATTTTGTTTGGTCATTAACATTCTTTTGCAAAGTGAGGCTATCATGTTTTTCATGCTGTTTGCATGCGAGAAGGAAATCCTAAAATGAAAAAACAACTGGATGATCTAGAAGCAGCCAAAGTGATCAATCAAGAAATTCAAGCGATGATGAAAAACACTCCGCTGATTCGTTGGGTATTTGGTCAAGGCATGTATACCTTTAAAGTCAAAACACCTGTTGAATGGTTGAAAATGACACGTCCTTATCATTTACGCGATGTGGCTTCACAGATTACGACGACTATGCTCATTATTGATTCAGAAGATGACCAACAAATGAAAGGTCAAGCTCACCAATTATATGAGGCACTAAAAAGTCCTAAAGAGTGGATGCTGTTCAAAAGAAGTGAAAGAGCGGGTCCTCATTGTCAAATTGGCGCTATTTTTCTGTCGAATGAACGTATTTTTAATTGGCTAGATGAGCAAATTCGTCAACAATCAACTTCTCGTTAAACATGATTTTTAATTGTAAAAAATTTTTGCTCATTCTTTTCATAGTAGGTTATGGTATGCTTATAAGAGCAGAAGAGAATACTTTTCTTCCTAAAAAAGTCGCTCTTTTATTTTTGACGTGTGGGGATTTGAATCATACGGACTTTTGGAAAAATTATTTAAGTCCTCATTTAGATAAATTCACCATCTACATTCACTCCAAACATGGTGTTAACGACCCCTTTTTTGCTCAATTTACTCTTTCTAAAACTGTTCATACCTCATGGGGCAATACGATCAGAGCCGAAAGAGCATTATTACGCCAAGCTTTCAAAGACCAGCATAATTACAAGTTTATTCTATTATCGGAAAGTTGTATTCCTCTAGTGACAGCAGACATTTTGTATCAAACCTTGGTTAAAGATGAATGGAGTTATTTTTTTTGGACACATGAAGGATGGTGGCCTCCTAAATCTTCTCGTGAACTCGTCGAGCTTCCCAAGGAACACCGTAAAGGCAATCATACGTGGATTATGTTGAATCGTCGTCATGCTGAAGTTTGCATCAAAGATAAATCGATTCTCAAAATTGCTGAAAAGCATGCAAATAATGATGAATCTTATTTTGCTTCTCTTTTTAGTTTTCATCACTGCTTAGAAGAAGTGGTGAATTTTGGCTACACCTTTGCCGATTGGGGACGGCCCGCTGCTGGAGGAGCCCACCCTTACACTTTCACTTTCTTTAATGGACACGATTTCACAGTCCTTAAAGAGGCGCGTGCTAAGGGACATCTCATTGCTCGTAAATTTTCACTAGACTATCCTACAGAAGCCATCCAAGCTTTAATTGATTCTGAATATTAGATTTTGCGAGACAAATGCAAGATAGGCAAAATCGCGAGCGATCAAAAGCTACGAATTTCTACAAAACATACTCGATTAATCTGTTTGAGGAGATTTTTTAAAATAATTAAATCTTATATTAAATTATTTTAAAAAATTTACTCTATAGTATAATAATGAATAGACATTAATTAAGTAGAGTTCTAATTGTGACACTAAAAAGAAGGAATGAAAATTAAAAGATTGCCTGTAATTGAATCCCTGTGATAAGTAAAAATTAAAAGGTCAAAAGTAGAGAAAGGCTTGGTGAATAGCGAAAATAAAAAAGCAATTTCACTAAAGCCTGAAGCGTTTAAAGGTTTTGCTTGAGTCTTATTTGTTAAGTGAGAAATGTATTTCGTTCAATTTAACAAGGAGAAGGTTATGAGTAAAAAACTTCCAAAAGAAAACTTAAAAAAAATATCTGGTGGTGCTGCAGCCGGATCTAAAAATGCTGAGCTTTCGTCTTCAAAAGGTGGTAAGAAAAATGCGTTAGATACAGATATAAATATAACAGATAAAGCTTCAGCAAAAAAAGGCGGTATCAAAAATGTTACTGCAACCACCTGTTTATAAAGGTTGCTCATGAGGAGACTAAGAAAGTATTACATACAGCAATCCTTTAACCAAAAAAGCTAACAAAAATAGAGGACGGTCATCATTCCTAACATATTTTTGAGAGCAATATATTGACTAAAGGAAATCCCGAGATGGGATGCAGAACAATTAACTCACTTTACGCAAACTGAAGTTCGGACAATTTTACTAATTGCGGTAGCGATCAAAAGTGGGTAGCCCCGCGTGAAGCGAAAGGCCGGTTAGGCCTGTAGCGGAACGTGGGGTACCGATCCAGAATAAAATTAGAGTCGCGGAAGCGACAACAGATTTTATGCGTTTCGTTAATCTATCGCTGCTAACCGCAGCTCAATTATTTTCTGTCTTTTACCCCGCGTTCCGCTACAGGCCTACCGGCCTTTCGCTTCACGCGGGGCTACCCACTTTTGATCGCTACCGCGATCTGTCTTTTACCCCGCGTTCCGCTACAGGCCTACCGGCCTTTCGCTTCACGCGGGGCTACCCACTTTTGATCGCTACCGCGATTAGTAAAATTGTCCAAACTTCAGTTTGCGTAAAGTGAGTGATTAACCCATCTCAGTTTTTAATTTTTGTTGCTTAAAGATAGAAAAGTCTGATTTGTTTCTCTCAAAAATCACTTGTTTGAGGTACACTCTGGCCAATTACAGAATTCTATCGAGTGCAATCAGTGTATGATAGGCATAAAGACGCGCTTTTCTTTCTTTTGCTACATCTCTTCCCAACAAGCGATTACAATGCATATGCAAAATACTATTATAAATTTGATGCAAAGGAGCCGTCAGTTTTTTTTGTTTATCGATCTCTTGAAGCTTAATTTTAAATATATTTAAAATTTCATGTCTTGGCTGGAAAGCCTGAAAAAGCTCTTCGTATTGAAGCTCTACCCTATCATTAAATAGAGCCTGGCTCACCTCCAACAAAGCAGGCTTCCACTCTCTAAAGCCTTTAAGCTCTTCTCCCGACATTTCTTGCATTTTGAAAAAAGAAAGTTGGCTTTTACGATCTAATCCTAGATTTTTTAAAAGATCAAGCAGGCTAATAGCGGTTAACACTTCTTCTGGAAACGCTAAGCTTTTTCCTAACATTAAGCGAATAAGAGCAATTGAGGTAGTGGTATCAGCACAAAATACAGCTTCTGCAGGTTCAATGAGTTCTTCTCCTCCATAGCGTTCCACTTCTCTTTCATAAGCTGCTACTGATAGATTATTAACATATCGCTTATCAAGTAACATAATCATCCAAGGATGAATCGCTGGAATTAAGCGCAAGGCAATTTGCTCTTTTTCTCCTACAAAACGTAGACGCACATGAGGATTAGGATCACTATATCTAATAAAAAACCAGTTAGTAATGATATTTTGTTTTAATAAATCGTAACATAATTGATCGCATTGTTCAATTAAAAACCGATTTTCTTTATTTATTTCCATGTAAAGCTTCAAAAACAACCATTCACTTCCGGGAATTTTCCAACGAAGAGAAACAGGTACCTGCGTATACGCAGGAATAGGAAAACGTGGAGAAGTGGCCACTTCTTTATTTTTTACAAACGGCACGACAAATTCAGAAAGGTGGGTTCCATTTTGACTTTTAACCCATTGCCCTTCTGTTTGTTTAATTTTTTCAGTCAGTTTCACTTCTACGCCCTTCTTTAACCGAGAATATATTTCTTGCATTTGCGAAGGATGTTGACTGTTAATTAAGATGCGACGGTCTACTTCTACTAGGTAAAAATATTGAGGTAATTTCCATTTTTGACTCCATTCCTGAAAGTGTTTTTCAATCGCTTGAAGGGATTCTTGTTGATCGATTCCCAATTGAAAACAATCCACTTTCCATTGTGCCGGAGAAAGAATGGTTTTTTTAAATTTTACTCTGGGAAGAAAGCAAGTAGTTTCTAAATCTAACCAAGGAAAAGAATGAAAAATTTGATTGTTTCTATAAGAAATATCACGCATGAAGCGCAAGGGAAAAGGAGCATAGAGCAAGGCCAATCTATTGCCACTTGTGACAATAAGCTCTTTCATTCCCTCTCTTAACGTTAAATAAAAACGTTCTTTATTTGCACCTACATAGATGTCTTGAAGGGAATAAGTTCCTTTTTCTTCCGTATCAATTGTACATTGTCTTAAGCTTGGACAGAGGGTAACATTAGCATAACGAGAAAACTTGGGAAAATAAGAAGATTGAACAAGCAAGATGTCTTTTTCAAGGCTTTCTTCTTTTAAAAATGTTTGGAGTTTATTTTTTGTTGTTTCCCCTAAAAGATTAAGAAATCTTCCCAAAGTAGCCCCTCCTTCTAATATTTGAGAAAGGAGGAGAATAAAATAATTGCCTTGATCAATGTCTGAAGGATGATCAGCAATAATTTCAAATTGAAGATCAAAAGAAGAAGGAGCATTGTTTATTTCCACTTCTCCTAACATTTCCTTTAAAACTTTTTCTTGCAAATCAATTTCGTACTTCCCTTCCCATAGACATAATGCCCATTGTCCTTGTAGCCATTTAAACCATTTCTCTTTTTTCTCATTAAAAATTAAGGGCTTATTCGAAGATTCTTCTAAGTAAACAGAAGGAATTCCTAAACCTTCTTCACTTAACAATTCCAGTAAAGGTACCGTACGATGAATTCCATATTTTTCTCTAAATTTTTCATAATAAGAATGAAGAGGAGGGACTAATGTTTTCAAAGAGGAAAGCTTCCAAAGAATTTCAGCTGCTTCTGCTAATTCATTTTTAAAGGCCTCTGGAAGGGTCACACTTTCCTTAGGATAGGTGGTATCTACTTGAAGAAAGTGTGGAGAAGAAACGAGGTTTGCCATCGATTGATGAATTTTTTTTAATTTTTCTTCTCCTTGCCCAGCAGGGATATTTTGATAATCTTCGATTTCTGTCGCAAGGCGATGCAAAGAAGCGCACGCATCTAGTGGAACACGAGAAAGTATTTCTGCAAAAGGTGCTTTCTTTAAAAGAGAAGGCAAAAGAGCAAAGTAAAGAAATTGTTGTTCTAAAAGACCTTCAATGACCTCTTGAAGTGTATCCTGTTCAAGCGAAGGTCGAAGTTGTAAGATCTTTTGCTTCAATTCAGAAATGGAAATCGGTTGATCGGTGAGCTCAAAAATGAGTTGAGTAAGCTCAGAAGAACGAATAGAAATAGAATGGATGGGTGGATCATCTTCTTTTTGCTTTAAATAATTAAGGAAAATTCTACCTGCAGATTCTGTCAAAAATGGATTTTTCTTAATAGGAAACAAGTGAGTGAGTAAAGGATTAGAACAGAGTTGATCAATGACATCTGTTAACCATTCCATATCGGGTCGTACATGTTTTTGAAGCAAGTTAAGATCGAATTCAGCACTAGTTGTTTGTCCCCAAGATCCCAAAGAAACGAAAGAGAACAAACCAAAAGGAGTGGAACGAGAACGACTCCTTAAGAAGTATCTAAGAAGGCTAGAAGGGAGCTTATCTTCTATTTTTTGAGTCAATAAAGTTTCATAAAGCGAAGGAGAGGCGATTGCAATTGCTTCTCTAAAGAGAGGGTCTTGTTGATAATGCTGAAAAATTGCTTTTTCTTGACTAATTTTATCAGAAGGTAGCGAGAAGAACTCGTGGAGCGGATAACGAGGGGTTCGAACCATAAAAAAAGGAGCTGGTATAAAAAGAGGAGGAACTGTATTTTTCATCATATCCCTGTTACTAAATATAGGATCTCACCAACAGCACTTTTATTCACAACATATACTACTAAAATCACGCGCGTGACCAGCTTTTTTCTTTCTTTGTATGACATCTAGCGCCTCTTTTCACCATTATTTAACGTCAGTTCAATTTTTAATTAATTCGCGACCAATAATTTAAGATCGCTCTCTCTCAAGTGTAAAGATGGCTTCTTAGGCCGAAGCGTATAAACGATTTTTCCAAAAATCGTCTATATTGCAAAATAGTTCGATTAAATTAACTTACCTTACGCAAACTGAAGTTTGGACAATTGTAGCTAATCGCGGCAGCGATCAAAAGTGGGAAGCCCCGCGTGAAGCGAAAGGCCGGTTAGGCCTGTAGCGGAACGTGGGGAATCCATCCATAATAAAATGAAAGTCGCGGAAGCGACGACAGATAGGAGCGTCTCGTTAATCTATCGCTGCTACCGCAGCTCAATTATTTTATGCTTTTACCCCACGTTCCGCTACAGGCCTAACCGGCCTTTCGCTTCACGCGGGGCTTCCCACTTTTGATCGCTGTCGCGATTAGCTACAATTGTCCAAATTTCAGTTTGCGTAAGGTGAATAAATTAATCATCTTTTGCTTCCTCTTGGTTGTGAGTTTGTTGTGGTAAACAAATATTAACCAATTAGGAAGCTTTTCTTTCAAGCTGTTCACTTGCTAAATTTCAAATTTTAAAATCGAACTGACGTTAAATTAACAAAGGGGCATACCACTCAGAAGTGGGATGTTCAAGCGAAAGTAATGTTAACAAAATACCAGCACTTCCTTCCAAAAGACTGACTTGATCTAATTTTGCGTATCCTCCCATTTGGCATGGTTCATAATTTTTGAATCCAAACGGATATTCTGCTTGATAATACTGAAGCAAGTCATTTTTGAGAGTATCCACTTTTTCTATCAGAAATGGACTTTGGCTATCTTTTGCCATTTGATAGGTCATCATCGATAATCCAGAAATTCCATGACAAAAAGTGGGTCCCGGAAGATTCCATTCCTGACGAGAACGACGAAAAATTGAACAAAATGATTCCAACGCATAGTGTTTTAATTTCTCATTTTTTAAGGCTTTACCTGCTATAAAAAGGCTTCTCGCCACACCCGGAGTTCCATAACACCAAGCATCTCTGCTAGAAAAAGTATTTTGTTTAACTTTAATAGGTGCAATTTCTTCTTCAAAAGAGGTACACTTATTCCAAAAAAAAGAATCCTTATACTCTTTTCTTCGCTCTTGCAGCCAAATCACAAGTTTTTCGAGAGTTGCTTTTTGAGATTCAACTTCTATGCCTTTAAGCAAGGCCTTAGCTAAGAAAGCTAAAATTCCTGGCATTCCATGCGCTAATCCAAGATTAAAATTACACTGAGGGAATTGCTTTTGAAACCCCTCATGTAGATAGTAAACAGGTTGATACCAACCTGGCACTTTTCTATTTTCTACTTCTAAAGGCTGTGTGAGTTGGATAAGGTATTTTATAATTTCTTGCGTGATATCAGAAAAAGGAGCTAGAGAAAGATTATTTAAACAGTAGATGCCAATTCCTACTAAACCCTGAATTAAATCATATAATGCAAGATGTGAAGCTTGACCAAGCTGTAAGTTTTTCTGGAGGGGAGCAAAGTATTCTTTATTAATATGCGCGAATAAATATTGATTTAAAGTGGATCTCATTTTCTGGTAACGAGTTTCTTCTTCCCCTGAGGCTTGTTGTAATGCAAAGCAAATCTCTGCTACGCCTCCAAAAAGAGCGAGTGAGGGCATACCAGTTGTTTCAAGATCTTGCTTTATTTTTAAAATATAAGCATGAGCAGATATTTCCCAATTTTCATGTGGAAATAAGCGATCAAGTTCCGCAAACAAAAGCACAAGTCCGGCATACTCACTCGTCAACCGAAAGCGAGTGGGATAGTGCGGGAGAAAAGAATCAAAATTTTGGTTATGAGGATGAAACAGAATTTGTTCGACGCGGTCTGGTTCTCTCATGCGATCAGCAATTTCTCTGACAATTTGAGAAGTTTTATTGTTAGATACCTTGATTGTCATAGTGAATTTCTACAAAAAACAGCTTAGATTTGATCATTTACACTAACAACTTCAAAAATGAGCTTTTGAAACTAAGTCTTAATAACTGCTATTTAACCTCATAGACACCAATATAATATTTATTTATAATAAATTAAAAATAAACATGCTATATTGATGCCTACATAGAATACTACTTTATTAAGGACCACAACCAGCAGGTGAACAAGTCTGACTAGTAGGAGGAGGAAAATTTTTGGGATTCTTTTTATCTGGGGCTTTACTTGTATTTACATCTGTATCTAATACATTTTTCTTAGCGTCTTTTGAAGAAGTTACATTTTTAGATGTAACACCACCAGACACTTTTTTTAAGTTTTCTTTTGGAAGTTTTTTACTCATAACACCCCTCTTGTTAAAAGTTTATATCCAAGACAACGTTTTCTTCACCTTCAATTTAACAAGAGGAAGTTTTCTATTCATACAACTTCCTCTTGTTAAATTGAATTGAAAAGATTTTTCTCCCTTAACAAACAACCCTTCTTAAACAGAATCCTTAATCGCTTCATATTGACTGACTTCTCTACTTTCTATTCTTTTAATTTTTATCTATCATAAGGATTTAATTGTTGGCAATCTTTTAATTTTAACGTCCGTTCGAGTTTTAATTACTTCGCGACCAATAATTTAAGATCATTCTCTCAAGTGTAGAGATGGCTTCTTAGGCCGAAGCGTATAAGCGATTAATCCTGTTCAAATTAAATATTTAATTAATATTGTAATCAATTTTTAGCACCACACTTCCCTATATGCTTTATTTATTCGAATTATATAAATTTATTTTATCAATTTAATTTTATTAATATTTAATTATATTTTACATTTTTATCGAAATTTAATATAATTCACTATTAAATTAACAAGGAGATATAAAATGAGATGTTTGCCTGATAGTACCCATGTAAATCAATGGAATTCTGATGAAATTAAACAAATACGTCAACGTTCAAAAGAGAAACAAATTGAGACAGCGATTCGCCTGCTCAAACTTGAGCACCAACTTTATTTCGCAAGTGACTATGCCCGTATTAAATCTCCTTTTGCTTTAAAATTACGCTTAGAAGTTGTCACCTTACTCAAATATGAGGGTTATGATGTGCAAGAAAAGACAGATAAAGTTGAACATGCTCATTCGAAATTGAAAGGTTATACAAAAGGCGTTTGGGTACAGATTAAAGGGCCTAAGAAAAATTAATAATTTTATCTGGCAAATTTAACTTTATAAAGAAATTTTAATAAAAAAATCATAGATTTAAATTTTTGATTCTGTTATAATAATATTTTAATTTATAGGTTAAACTTGAATAAGGAGGAGTTTATGTCCACGAGATGTTGCAAATTCAAAGTCCCGTCCGCTTCAAAGAAAATTTCTCAAGCCCAACGTCTCTCTTTCCAGCAATGCAATGTTAATTGCAACTCTCAGAATTAATTCCTTTTTTGCTCGTTTAAAACCTAGACATTTAAAATTTATTTAAGAGGATATGTTATGTTTTCCGGTAGCGCTATGATGATGGTAGCTGATTATATTTTATTCGCCGCCTGTCTATTTATTTTGTTAGGAAGCATCTATATTTCATTTAGGATGCGCTTCGTCCAGTTACGATTTATTCCTCACCTTTTCAGAATGCTCAAACAATCTATTTTCAATCGCGATGCAGAAAGTGCGCATACGATCCCTCCTCACAAAGCTTTGATTACAGCGATGTCCACCACATTGGGAATCTCGACGATCGTCGCTCCTGTCATTGCGATTTCTATAGGAGGCCCTGGGGCTTTATTGGGATTTCTCTTAACCGCTTTTTTCGGAAGTGCTGCCACTTATGCAGAAGTTAACCTGTGTATCCAACATCGCAAAAAGTTAGATAATGGCATCATTATGGGTGGTCCCATGCAATACCTCAAAACCCTCATTTCACCAGGTGTTGCAAAGTGGTACGCTGTTGGTTGTTTTATTTTAATGGCTGCTTGGTCTAGTGCCCAAGCCAATCAGTTGGCCGCTATTCTAAACTCTCCTTTTCTTGGTGATTATCGTGTGCCTACGATGATTTCAGGAATAATCACTGCCATTTTAGTGATTTTTACATTGATTGGAGGCATTAAGCGGGTCAGTTCATTATCTGGCAAGCTCGTTCCTTTAATGTTTGTCTTATATCTAGGATCTTGTTTATGGATTCTTTTTTCTAATGTCGATAAATGGGGTGAAATTTTAAGCACCATTTTTCATTCTGCTTTTTCCCCTTATGCCTTAGCAAGTGGAACTGTTGTTGGTGGAATTGTCAGCAGCTTACGTTGGGGAATTTTCAAAGGAATACAAACCTGTGAAGCAGGTGTAGGGACACAAAGTATTCCCCATTCTATGGCGGAAACAAAAGATCCTGTCGCACAAGGTACTATGGCGATGTTATCCACTTATACAGCAGGCATTGTCTCGTTTATATCGGGATGTGTAGCGTTAATTACCCAAACATGGATGGATCCTACGCTTCCTTTAGGGATGAGTATGGTCGCCGCGTCTTTTCATCAATATTTCTCTACTTTTGGCATTGTCCTCATCGCCATTAACACCTTTCTCTTTGCTTTTGGAACAATTTTAGGTAATAGTTTTAATGGAAGCCAGTGCTTCAACTATCTCAGCAACAATAAAGGAATTTACTATTACTTTGCAGGGACAGCGGTCATGATCTTTCTAGGAGCGATTGGAGAGGCCAAACTTGTTTGGTCATTAGTGGATCTTGTTTTAGCCAGTATTGTGCTCCCTCACATGGCAGCTCTTATCTATTATGCATATAAAAATCCAGCTGTAGCAGCTGCCGAGCCAGAAGTGGTCGATACGCAAGAGTTAGCGTTAAGACAAATGGAAAACTAATCTCTTTGCTCTCTCTGTGCTCTCTGTGTACTCTGTGGTTTAAATAATAAATAACCACAGAGTACACAGAGAGCACAGAGGAGCAAGCATATGAAAAAAAATATCGGTACTCAAGACCGTGTGATTCGCTTTGTCATGGGATTATTATTGCTGTTTTACGCCTGGTGGCAGAGCAGTTGGCTGGCTTTAGGATTTAGCTTGTTTACGTTCTATGAGGCTCTCAGTAGTTGGTGCATTGTCTACCAATTACTAGGGAAAACAAGTTGTCCCATTGACCGAGATCGTTCTTAGCAATTTTCAAGCACATTCTGAGTGAACAAACAATCAGCACGCCATTCGGCTTCTTCCGCCAAGGAGAAGTGAACAGGCACGCAATTTCCAATCACTTTGTGATGTGTCTGAATATTCATTTGATGACACATGGCCCAATGGACGCCTCCATGTGCCACCACTAAAACAGGTCCCTCGCAAGTTAAAGCTTTATTCATTCCTATAGCCACGCGCTGAATAAACTCCTGTACTGCGTCACATGGCTGATGATTGGTCATCTTATGCCAGATCACATCCGTACACTCTCCCAATTCATCAATCACAACAAAAGGGCAAGATAAATGATGAGCGACAATTTCTGCCGTCTCGCGCGCGCGACGAAACGGACTTACACAAATCGTCTGAATAGGCAGTGTCGCCATCACCGGTTGCAAAGCATGTGCTTGTTTTCTACCGTTCGCGTTCAAAGTGATTTCGATATGATCCTGCAAAATGAGACCAGCATTTAAATCTGTCTCTCCATGACGTAAAAAATAAAAATCTTTTTTTATAATCATTTTATTTCTCCACCATTAAACATTTTCAATTAAACAATTAATTATCTATCGTATATAAATATTTTAGCATCAACTAATTATAAAATCTATAGATTTGAAATTTTCATTTTTAACTAATCAGATAGTCGTCAAAGTTTATCACAGAGGCGCAAGAGGCGCGAAGACGCAGAGAAAGACGAAATAGGTTCACAAACAGAAAATTTGAGTTCTCATATAACATTCTTTCGAAGATTGTATAATCTTTAAGCTTTTATCCTCATTTTCTTACTTTTCTCGGTGTCTTCGCGCCTCTTGCGCCTTTGCGATAAACTTTGACGACTATCTGGTGGCCTTTAATCTGCTAGTAACTGATTCGCTAACTCTTTGGCTAACTTTCCATCCACTGTACTGTTGAGCTTCATGATGCTCTTCATCACCAATCCAAATTCTTTTTTTGTTTTAGCTCCGGAATCGGCAATAGCTTGCTCTACAATTTTTTGGGTTTCTTCGCGAGAAAGCGCGACAGGTAAAAATTCTTGAACGATACTAAGTTCAGTTTTTAATTTTTCCACACCCTCGAGACGGTTAACAGCTTGAGCCTGATCCAAAGCCTCTTGAAGGTTCCCATAGTAAGTTTTGAATAATTTTAACACTTCTGCGTCTGAGAGATTGCCCCGCGCATCCACGGCCAATATTTTTGATTTGAGCATACGTAATGTATCGAGTCTAACCTGATCCCGACTGCGCATCGCTTCTTTAATACCCTCATTGATTTTTTCGATAATTGTCATCATAGCCTCCTTTCACTTCAATTTCATTTAAGTCTTTCCTATCGACTGAGACCCGTATAATAGCTTACTCCTTGCATAAAATCTATTGATTTGAGATTCCTTCCTATGTCACAGTAACAATAATCATCAATAATGAGGAATAAAATGACAAAAGTGGTGCTCTATATTTCAACTAGCCAAGATGGTTTTATTGCCGATCAAGAGAGCTCTATCGAGTGGTTATCTTCTATGGCAGATATACAAGATTGTGGTTATTGTGCTTTTTATCAATCCGTAGACGCTCTAGCCATGGGCAGCCATACCTATGAACAAACTTTAAGTTTTGGGGAATGGCCTTATCTAAATAAACCCACCTATGTTTTTACAAAACGCCTTCTCCAATCTCCCCTCAAAGAAGTGTATTTTGTCACCCTTAAAATCGATGAATTTTTGCAGAAAATCAAAACCAAAATCAACCGTCTCTGGCTAGTGGGAGGTGCCGAACTCATCGACTCTTTTAACCAACTAGGAAAAATTGATGAAGTCATCATCACCAAATTTCCTATCCTCCTTGGTGAAGGACTCCCTCTAGGATTGAATTTGGACGAGTGGAAAAAGGACAAAGTCGTCGACTATGAAGAAGGTGTAGTACAAGAATATTACACTAAACCGCTTTCACCTCCAACTTAAATCTTATAAAAATAGGTAAAACAACCAAAAAACCTTTAATAACAAAGTATTTTACTTGAAAAATAAATTTTATTAAGGTATAATCAAATAAAAACCTATACAAAGGTATTGATTATGCTTGATGAAATTGACCTCAAAATTCTCAATTTACTCCATGAAAGTGGACGCATGACATGGGCGGATTTAGCGGGGCGTCTCGAATTGTCATCCCCCTCCACTGCAGAACGCGTGCGTCGCTTAGAAGAGCGTGGTATCATTAAAGGCTATCATGCTGCGATTCATTTTCGCTCTCTTGGTTATACCATCATTGCCTTTGTAGCCGTTTGTTTAGCTCATCCCAAACACCGCCAGAAATTGATTGAGACCATCATGCAACAGGCAGAAGTGGAAGAATGTCACCATATTGCAGGTGATGAGGATTATCTACTCAAAATCCGGTGTATGGACACAGAACATTTAGATACGTTTTTGAATTGTTTAAAGGAGATTCCAGGGATAACCAAAACACGGACCACCATTGCTTTATCCCAAATCAAAGAACGGTCGAATCATATTCTTGCAGGAGGAAATCATCATGTTACTTAGTTTATTGTTGAAAGGCATGTTGATTGGCCTTTCCATCGCCATGCCGGTGGGTCCCATTGGCATGTTATGCATTCGCAACTCCTTATCATGGGGCACACGCTATGGCTTCATGACAGGGATGGGCGCCGCAGCCGCTGACACCTTTTACGGAGCCCTAGCAGGTTTTGGCGTAGCCGCCTTAACCACTTTACTCGTCAGCTATCAATTTGTTTTTCAACTCGTCGGGGGTTTATTTTTGTGTTACTTGGGATTCACCACTTTTCGCTCCACAAGTGCAAAAGGTGATTTAACGTCCACACCAAGCGGAATGTTCCGTTTATTTTCGACAACATTCTTTTTAACGCTCACAAATCCCATGACAATTCTCAGCTTCATTGGAATTTACGCGGGCCTAGGTGTAGGCGTCGAAGGTCATGATCTACAAGCCGCCTTTCTCTTAACAAGTGGCGTATTCTTGGGATCTGCCCTTTGGTGGCTTGTCCTAAGTAGTGGAACTGCTTTACTCAAAAATAAATTCAATCTGGCTCACTCTCAATGGCTCAACCGCCTTTCCGGCGCCATCCTTTTAGGCTTTGGTGTGGCTGCTTTATTCGCTTAAACACGAATTTTTACCACTATAGCAGTAATTTTGCTTGATTTATGCTTGTTTCTATGTTAAAAAGACATAAAACAAGCAAAATTACTGCTATAGCAGTCTTTTTTAAGGTTAAAGTAAATATGGATGCTCAATGGATTGGCAAAATGGTTCGTTTTCATCGCAAACAAGCAGGCATTACACAAGCAGAGCTTGGTAAAATAGCGGGATTAGGCAAAACAGTCATTTTTGATATTGAAAAAGGTAAAATCAGCATACGTTTAGACACTCTTTTAAAAGTATTTAAAATTTTAAATATTCAGATAGATTTTCAAAGTCCACTTATGAATTTATTTAAGGAGACAGAACTTGAAAAAAGCAAAAGTGTTAGTGGATAACCAATTGGCCGGTGAGCTTCAAGAGATTGAGCGAGGAAAACATTATCGCTTTATCTATTTAGAAGGATACAACGGTTCAGCTATTTCTTTAACAATGCCTATCCATCCATCTATTTACGACTTTGATCGTTTTCCTCCTTTTTTTGAAGGTTTATTACCAGAAGGCATGATGCTAGAAGCTCTTTTAAAGCAAACTAAAATTGATCGCCATGATTTGATGAGTCAGCTGATAACAGTGGGAGGCGATTTAGTAGGTAATGTCACAGTTGAGGCAGTCGAATGAATCGATGCCCAATCACTTATGAATTATGCGAAGAACAGAAATACTCAAAAAAAGGTTTGCAAGCGCTTTCTAGATACTTAACAAACTTACGAGATTTTCCTTTTACTGCAAAAGAACAAATCCAATTAGCAACACAACTCGCCTCAAAATTATCTATCCAAGGCGTACAGCCTAAATTAAGCGTTATTCTCAGCATAAAACAAGAAAAATTTGAAATTGCTGAAAAAGGTGGCACCTTTATTTTAAAGCCTCCCCATCCCACTTATGAAGAACTTCCGCAAAATGAAGATTTGACCATGAAACTAGCTAAGGAAGTATTCATTGACATTCCTTTACATGGTATGATTTACAATATTGATGGAACTTTATCTTATTTCATCAAAAGATTTGATCGTTTACCAAGAAAACGTAAATTAGCAGTAGAAGATTTTTCGCAACTCTTAGGTTATTCACGCGAAACAAAATATGAATCTAGTATGGAAAAAGTCATTACCGTCATAGAAAAACACTGTACTTTTCCAAGCCTTGAAATGGTTAAACTTTTTCGTTTAGTCATTTTTAATTTTCTAGTAGGCAATGAAGATATGCATCTCAAAAACTTCTCACTGATCAATCAGCAGAATAAAATCCAACTGAGTCCTGCATACGACCTTCTGAATACAACGATTGTTTTAAAATCTTCAGAAGAAATCGCCCTTCCTATTCGAGGAAAAAAAAGTAAACTTAATCGATTTGATCTGATTGACTATTTTGGTCAAGAGCGCCTACATCTTCCTGAAGGCATTATCAATCAAGAACTTGCTAGATTTGAAGAAGCACTGAATCAATGGACTAAGCTCATTGCCAATAGTTTTCTTTCCCAAGATTTGAAAACACGCTATGAACATCTCATTCAGCAAAGATGGCAGCGATTAAAATCTTGATTCTTATTCCCTGAGAAATTAAATACAGTTTAACAGGGAGATCACTATGAAGGCACTCGTTTTTCATCATCCAAAAAAAGTCAAAGTGGAAGAAGTTGCGGATCCTCAACTCGAAAAAAAAGATGACATTATTCTTAAAGTGACTTCAACTGCGATCTGTGGATCAGACCTGCATATTTATAATGGATTCTTTCCTCAAATCAAAGACATGGTGTTAGGCCACGAATTCATGGGAATTGTCGAAGAAGTGGGCAGCGAAGTGAATCATCTCAAGAAAGGAGATCGTGTAGTTGTTCCTTTTCCAATAGCCTGTGGACAATGCTTCTTTTGTCAACACGCTTTATCGACGCATTGTGAAAACTCCAATGACAATTATGGACCAGAAGGAGGCTTGCTCAAAGAAAAAGGAGCCGGTCTTTTTGGATACACAGATCTCTATGGCGGTTACTCTGGCGGACAAGCGGAATATGTCCGTGTTCCTTATGCCAATGTAGGTCCGCGCAAAATTGAAGGAGGTTTGAAGGACGAAGAAGTGCTTTTTCTAACAGATATTTTTCCTACAGGTTGGGCAGCAATTGATTGGGCTGAACTCAAAGGAGGAGAAACCGTCGTTGTCTTTGGTTGCGGCCCTGTAGGGATTATGGCACAAAAAGCAGCTTGGCTACAAGGGGCAGGACGTGTCATTGGTGTAGACATTCTTGATTATCGTTTGGAAATTGCACGTGAAACGGCTAAATCGGAAACTTTAAATCTCCATGATGTGGATGTCGTGCAAGAAATTCGCAATATTACTGATGGAAGAGGTGCTGACGTCTGCGTAGATGCCGTCGGAATGGAAGCTAATCGCAATTTGCTAGAAAAAGCTTCTAATCTTATGCACATGCAAGGAGGAACGATTAAAGTCATTAATCAATGCGTCAGCGCTGTGCGTCGTGGTGGAGTCGTCTCCATTGTAGGTGTGTATGGAACAACTTACGATAATTTTCCTCTAGGACAAATCTTTGACAAAGGCATTTCTTTAAAAATGGGACAAGCCCCCGTCCATCGCTATATCGATCATCTTTTGCAACTAGTAAGAGAAAAGAAAGTTGTTTTAGACGACATCATCACGCATCCACTTCCCTTACACCAAGCAGAACATGCGTATGAAATCTTTTGCAATAAGCAAGATAATTGCTTGAAAGTGGTTTTAAAGCCATAAAATTAAGCAATGTGCCATTGATATAGGTTCACTGTGTACATAGACTGTTTGCCCTTTGTGCGGTAGCACTATAACTGCATTAGCCCAGACCGAGTGCGTTTAGCGCTCGTTCTGGGAAAAAAGCCATTTCATAAGCACTGCGGTTAGCAGTGCAACTATTCAGAGTCCGTGTAGCACTGCTAACCGCAGTGCAATATATTGTGCGTTAAATCCCAGAACGAGCGCTAAACGCGCTCGGTCTGGGCTAATGCAGTTATAGTGCTACCGCACAAAAGGCAAATAGTCTGTGTACACAGTGAACTTATACGATTTTAGTTATATGTGAAGCACTGTAACGTAGCCTTTAGTCTGGGGCGTGTCTTAAAAATGCTAGCATCCTAGCTTCGAGATTATTTTGCCCTCAGTTGAACTTTCGGTTTGAGGGCAATATTAAACCAATATTGCCCTCAAACCGAAAGTTCAACTGAGGGCAAAAGAATTCCGAATCTAGGG